>JACPOZ010000056.1 GCA_016191235.1 Gammaproteobacteria bacterium | reverse complement strand
GCCAATCTCGCACACGCGCAACGGCCGCCCAAGCCGGGTTCGCTCCTCTCGGATCAGATTGTACATAAACCAGTAACGCAGCAATTTGACCGGGTAGCGAGTGACGCGAGGTTTCACAAAAATGTCTTTTACCCAGTTCTGAGCATCAATGACAGCCAAGTTCCAATTCCATGCGGAATCTAACGGGGTTGTTGATGGAATCGAACATGGTTCTTGTTTGTTCAAAATCATTGCCTACTTTCTCCTGAGGTTGCGGATAGGTGATGTGTTCTAGCGAATAGGGACGACAGGCAGCAAAAGAGGTTGTTCATCATTCTTGTTTTCTCCGTTATTCGATTACACTACATTCAGGCCACGACCACTTCGCGGAACATGCCCGCATGCATGTGCAAGAACAGGTGGCAATGCCACGCCCAACGGCCTAGGGCGTCGGCGGTGACGAGGAAGGTGACGCGCTGCGCCGGCTGCACGTTGATGACGTGCTTGCGCACCTGGAAGCGTCCGTCCGGGCTTTCCAGCTCGCTCCACATGCCGTGCAGGTGCATGGGATGGGTCATCATTGTGTCGTTCACCAGAACCACGCGCAGCCGCTCACCGTAACGGAAATGCACGGGCGTGGACTTGCCGAATTCGAGGCCGTCGAGAGACCAGGTATAGCGCTCCATGTTGCCGGTGAGATGCAGCTCGATCTCCCGCTCGGGTCCCCGCAAGTCCATCGGCCCGCCAATGGTGTGCAGATCGGCATAGGTCAACACGCGGCGGCCATTGTTGCGCAGGCCGATGCCCGGGTCGTCCAGGTTGGTGCGCGGTGTGTCCACGCGCATGTCGACGCTAGGGCCATACTCGGTCTTGGCATGATTCACGCGCACCGTTTTTGCACCCATGGCGTGGGCGCTGTGATCCATAGACATGCCGTCGTGATTCATTCCCGCCATGCCAGCCATCCCACCGTCGCCCATGTCGGCCGCTCCCGCCATCCCTGTCTCTCGCGGCACTTGTGCGCCCTGCATGGCGCCCATCATGTCCCCCATGGTTAGCGGTTCGGGTTTGTCCGGCGCGGGAACTGCCGCCGTCATGCCGGCGCGTGGCGCCAGCGTGCCGCGGGCGAAGCCGGTGCGGTCCATGGACTGGGCGAAGATCGTGTAGGCTTCGTCCCTGGGCATGACGATCACGTCGTAGGTCTCGGAGACGCCGATGCGGAGTTCGTCCACCGTGACCGGTTCGACGTTCTGGCCGTCGGCCTGGACCACGGTCATTTTGAGTCCCGGTATACGCACGTCGAAGAACGTCATGGCGCCGGAGTTGATGAAGCGCAGCCGCACCTTCTCGCCGGGACGGAACAGGCCGGTCCAGTTGCCGGTCGGGGTGGTGCCGTTCATGAGGTAGGTGTAGGTATAAGCGGAAATGTCCGACAGGTCGGTCGGGTTCATGCGCATCTGGTTCCACATCTTGCGCTTGCTGATTGCTGTGTTGAACCCATCGTTGGCGACATCGCGAAAAAAATCGACGGCGGTCGGCTGGTTGAAGTTGTAGTAGTCACTTTGCATCTTGAGCTTCTCGAAAACCCGCATCGGGTCTTCGTCGCTCCAGTCGGACAACTGCACCACGTACTCGCGATCGGCGCGAATAGGGTCGCGGCCGGCGGCCGGGTCGATGATGATGGCGCCGTACATGCCGGTCTGTTCCTGCATGCCGGAGTGGGAGTGATACCAGTAGGTGCCGGTCTGTGCTACCTTGAAGCGATAAACGAAGGTTTCCCCGGGCGGGATGCCTTTGAA
The DNA here is from genome assembly GCA_016191235.1 of Gammaproteobacteria bacterium. Classification (GTDB taxonomy): domain Bacteria; phylum Pseudomonadota; class Gammaproteobacteria; family Ga007554; genus LNEJ01. The sequence goes on along the minus strand of JACPOZ010000056.1, from coordinate 48,904 downwards.
GCTGATGCCCGGCACGCCGTCCATCTGGTATGGCAGGAGGATGCCGTGCCAGTGGATGGAGGTATCCTCGGCGAGCCGGTTGGTGACACGGATGGTTACGGTATCACCCTCCCGCCAGCGTAGCGTCGGTGCGGGTATCGATCCATTGACGGTGGTGGCCATGCGCGGTACGCCAGTGAAATTGACCGGTGTTTCGGCGATCGTGAGGTCGAACTCGGTGCCGATAAGTTCTTTGGCGGTCCCGGTGGCCGTCCCGAATGACTCCCGCCCCCAGGCCGGTTTGAGCCAGGGCGACAATCCCAGCAAGACGCCGCCTACGGCTAGTCCTTGGAGAAATCGCCGACGTGGCAGATTCGGTAAAATAAGGAGGGGTTGGGGAATACGTTTCATCTCAGTCTGTCCTCCAGTAAGTAGACATGACGCAATATAGCCTCAGCCCTCTGTCCCTGGCGTGACAGGTGCATTACAATTTTGTAATCGTCTTGTCATCTTGCGGGCAGCCTGCCAGCGCTAGACTGGCTTCGCATCACCTTATGTGGATCCCTGATGAAACTTCTGATTGTCGAAGACGAAAGCAAGATCGGCGAGTATCTCCGGCAAGGGCTGACCGAGGCCGGTTTTGTGGTGGACCTCGCCCGCAACGGCCTGGACGGGCAACATCTGGCGATGACCGGGCATTATGATCTGCTCATCCTCGACGTCATGCTGCCTGATGTCGACGGCTGGCGAGTCCTGAAATCGCTGCGCGAGACGGGCAACCAAGTCCCGGTGCTGTTTCTCACCGCGCGCGACAACGTGGATGATCGCGTCAAAGGTCTGGAACTCGGCGCCGACGATTATCTGGTTAAACCCTTTGCCTTCGCCGAGTTGCTGGCGCGGGTGCGTACCCTGCTACGGCGCGGCGCAGTCCCGCCAACCGAAACGACGCTCAAGATCGCCGACCTCGAACTCGATTTGACGCGCCGCCGCGTCAGCCGCGCCGGGCAACGCATTCATCTTGCCGCCAAGGAATTCGCCCTGCTGGAACTGCTTATGCGCCGCCAGAGTGAGGTGCTGCCCCGTTCCCTCATTGCCTCACAGGTGTGGGACATGAATTTTGACAGCGACACCAATGTCATCGACGTCGTCATCCGCCGCCTGCGGGCGAAGATCGACGACGGATTCGAACTCAAGCTCATCCATACCGTGCGTGGCATGGGCTACATGCTCGATGTCTCTGACGAATCCTGAGCGGCTGATGCGGCGGTCGCTCACACCATCCCTGGCTCCCGCGACACTTGTGCATTCTGCACGGCGTCCACCATCCCTCGCGTTGCGTGTCACGCTACTCTTCGGCATCGCTGCGGCGATCGTGTTCCCGGTATTCGGCTGGATCATCGACCGCTCCATCCAAAGTCATTTCAGTGTGGAGGATAGCAACGAACTCAAGGCCATCGCCCAAAGCGTTAAAAAAGCCCTGTCCGCCGTCCGCTCCGAAGACGATCTTCGGGTCATTGAACGCAGATTCAGCGACATTCTGATCGGACACTACAGCGCATCGCTGTACATCGCCGCGCATGACGGACGAACGATCTATGCCAGTTCCAACCCGGACCTGTCCATCATTGCCAACACGGCGATTGCCGGCAACACTGGCGGTTCAACACGGGAGTGGCGCGATGGTGACAACCACTACCGCGTACTGATACAGCGCATGGATAATGACGGGGCCGCACACGGCCCGTCTTACACGGTGGCAGTCGCAGTGGCGGTCAACCACCACCTCCACTTTCTCAACGAATTCCGTCACACCTTGTGGCTGGTGATCGCGAGCGGTGTCGCCGTCATGAGCCTCATGGGATGGATCGCAGTACGGCAGGGACATGCGCCCCTGCGCCGTATCGTCGCCCAAATCCGCCAAACCAGCGCAAACGATTTGAATGCTCGACTGTCTCCCGAAACGGTACCCAGGGAACTCATTGATCTTGTGGTTTCGTTCAACGAAATGCTCGAACGCATGGAAGAGGCGTTTATCCGGCTCTCGAATTTTTCCGCCGATATCGCGCATGAACTGCGCACGCCCGTCACTAACCTGATGACTCAAACCCAGGTCGCCCTCTCCCAGGCCCGCAGCCTCGACGAATATCGCGAGACCCTCTACTCCAACATCGAAGAATTCGAGCGCATGGCACAGATGATCGGCGACATGCTCTTTCTGGCGCAGGCGGACAACGGCTTATACACGCTGAACGCGACGGCCGTCGATCTGGACAAGGAAGTACAATCGCTCTTCGAGTATTACGAAGTCTGGGCGGATGAACGCCATGTGACACTGGCGCTGGAAGGTGCCGCCACGGTCTCGGGTGACCGGTTGATGTTACGGCGAGCACTGAGCAATCTTCTGTCTAATGCGATTCGCCACACGCCCGCCGGCCAGACTGTACGGGTAAAACTTGAATCCAGTCCCCGCGATGAGATCGGCATTGTTATCGAAAATCCCGGTACCCCTATACCCCCCGAGCACCTGCCAAGATTGTTTGACCGCTTTTACCGTGTCGATCCTTCAAGACAGCGCGGCGGCGAAGGGACAGGGCTTGGGTTGGCTATCGTCAAATCCATCGTGGATGTGCATGGCGGCAGAATTGAAGTAAAGTCCACCGACGATTGCACAACATTTCGAATTACCTTGCGCGATCAATCCAGTTCCATCGATTGACACGTCCTCTCGATACTGTCTGTAGACCGGGAAGCTTACCCCCGCCTATGGCAGCACCAGACCAACCGATTTCTCAATCGGGGAATAGCAGAGTCCCAGCTTTTCGTTGCACCCTTGGTAAGTGGCGAGTAGCGTGATTTTTTTCGCCTTGAGAGACCGATCCAGCACGAGCTCGGCCTGGAATGGCTCTTTGTACACCTCCATGGTGCCGAGGAATCGGTCGTTCTTGATTTTTCCCGCCGGCATATGAATCTGACGGATCAGTACGCCACCCTGGTTTTTCACCGCGAAACGCACCTTGTCCTTGTAAATGTAGTGATCCTTCGCGGGAAGGAATTCGGCGATCAGTGTGTGCGGCCCCTTGACCGAAATCTTGAACTTGAAGGCTTCGTCGGGCGACAAGGGTTCGCCGCCGACAGCCTGCGCGAAACCGGACTGGAGAAGCCTGAGAAGAACGAGATACTTGAGGAAGGGTTTAACCATAAAAACTCCTATCACATGCCGCCCATGCCCCGGTGGGCACGGCAGCCGGTTCATGATTGCGCCTCCAGAAAGGCGCGCAGCTTTTTGAAGTTGATCACCCCCACTGTCCTGGAGATGCGCCTGCCGGACTTGTCGATGAGGAACGTCGTCGGTGTGCCGTTGACCTGTCCGAACTCGCGCGCGAGGGCGCCATCCTGGTCGAAAACCACGGGAAACGGCACACCCTGTCTGCGGACGTACTCGCGTATTTTTTCGGGTTCGTCATATCGCATCGCCACCGCGATCACCTCGAACCCTCGGCTGCGATATCGCCGCCAAGCCGCGATCAGATCCGGCATTTCCTTCAGGCAGATCCCGCAGCTCGTTGCCCAGAAATTGATGAGCACGATCTTGCCGCGCAGGTCGTACAGGCGGGTCTTCTGGCCATCCATGGCCGCGAACGTGAGCGCCGGCGCCGCTACCGTTTGCGCGTGCGTATTGAGACCGGCGCAGAGGACAATGAGCAGTATCGCGTATCTTGACCTTTTACAAAGCACGCTAATGTTCATGATTCCGTGCATCCGCGACAATTTTGCCGTCTTTGACGTGCAGCACCCGATGGGCGTATTGAGCGACCACTGGGTTGTGGGTCACCATGAGGAGTGTTTTGCCCGCCGCGTTCAGATCACTGAGCAATGTCAGCAGGTCGCCCTCGGAGGCGGAGTCCAGATTGCCTGTGGGCTCATCCATGAGAAGAATACCTGGATCGTTGGCAAGGGCTCGGGCGATTGCGACGCGCTGTTGCTGGCCGCCAGAGAGCATGCCTGGCAGGTGGCGGGCCTTGTCTCCCAGGCCAAAGCGTTCCAGCAAGTCCATGGCGCGTCCATTGGTATTCTTGGTGCCGCCGAGCCATAGTGCAATTTCAATGTTTTCCAGGGCTGTAAGATGCGGCAGATTTTAATGGGACAGCCCTGAGTTCTTCAACCCTGCTTCAAGTCATCGCGTTTTTGTACGTACTCTTCGCGATTAATTTCTCCCCGAGCATATCGTTCCTCCAGGACGGCCAGTGCATCTGGCTTACTTTTGCCATCCGGAGTGTTCGAGCGGCGACTACCCATCAGGTACTTCACCGCCGCGAGCACCAGCAATAGCGGAATCAACCAGAAAAATCCCATCCCTAGCCACCCCAACCAATGCCAGCCCATGCCGTAGCCTTCATAATCCATCCACATTCCGCGCTCCTTCAATCTAGACGTTGAGCAAATGCCGCCTGCCTCGATGAAACCGCCATCGTGCGGCGTCTTTACTGTTTGGCGGCATGCGCCTGCATATAACCGAGGATTGCTTGCAACTCCTCTGGAGTCGGCGCGGCAATTCCCATGCGGCTGTTTTGGCGCATCCATTGCATGCGCGCATTCATGCGTCCAACCACCGGCGACCACCCGTCAGCGCTGTGCAGAGCGGGAGCGGGGAGACCATGGCACTGCGTGCAATACTGATTGACCATTCGCGCCCCTGCCGATTGAGGTTCCGGCAACTGCGCCGGATCTGCGCCGCGCGGCATCGCTCCTCCCATCATTATGCCTTCCATCATGCCGCCGCACCGTCCTTCCATCATGCCTCCCCATTGGTCACTGCACATGTCTTGCGCGAGTTTCTGTCCGGCAGCTCCTCCCTTCGGTAAAGTCTGCATGACGAATGGGTTTCCGTCAGCCTGGGCCACCTGAACAGTGGACAGACAGATTGCAACCGCTGCGCCAACAGCCACGTTTGAAACAGTTTTGCTTTTTCCCATGATTTACCTCCGTGCCATACGTATCAGAAGAAATGCTTGCCTCGCGGAAATACCTACAGAACCCGCGATACACTCTCCGGCTTTTGCCGAACCTCACTGGCCAACTGACTGATTTCCGGCTTGTTCACCAGTTCCAGTACCGCATTGGGGTCCCTGAATTCCACAGAGACTTTGCCAGTCTCATCCTGCAGCACCACTCGGGAACTTGGCATTTGGAGAAACCAGGGCCGCCTGTTCGTGCTTGCCTCGTCAATCAAACAACTCGCGCAGGAAGGACTTGCGCGGCTTACCCCGGTACTCGTCATCGCGGTAGTGGCGCTCTTGCCGCTCGGGGTAATCGCCGCGCGGCCGGTCGCCGGCCTGACGCTCCACATGCTCGATGAACTGGTCCAACTCACCCCGGTCCAGCCACACGCCGCGACATTCGGGGCAGTAGTCAATCTCGATTCCCTGACGCTCAGTCATCACCAGATTCACTTCTGTACATACTGGGCATTTCATAATTTATCTCCTGTTGTCAGCAAGGCTCTGATCTGTCCCTCCGTTAGGCCATCCACGGGGATGACGCGTGCCTCATCAATGATCAGCACGGGACAATGACGAATCTGGAAACGCTCCACGAGTTCCGGATGCTCTTCGGTGTAGCAACGCTCATATGTGAGTCCCAGATCCCGCAACTCCTGTTCGATGTTGCTGCAGTGGCAGGTCCGGGTGGTAAGCAGCTTGATGTCCATGACGACCTTCACCTTCGCCATGGTCTCGTCGGCTTGCATGCTACGTGCTTCTTCAGACCCGCCTAGCGCGACGGACACCCGCTCCAGCCGTTGCCGGACTTCGCTCGCCAACGCGGTGATCTCGGGTTTGTTCACCAGTTCCAGTACCGCATTCGGATCCATGAATTCCACATGAACCGCGCCAGCCCCATCCTGCCGCACCACCACATTGCAGGGCAGGAGCAAACCGATGGACGGTTCGCTTTCCAGGGCGCGGTGCGCCAAGGGTGGATTGCATGCACCCAGGATCCGGTAGGGCGGCATGTCCTGGTTGAGTTTCTTCTTCATTGTGCCCGCGACGTCGATATCGGCGAGTATTCCAAATCCCTCGCCTTGGAGCGCTTGGGTCACATGCACAATCGCATCGTCGAACGACATATCGACGGTTTTTCCGAAGCCATACTTGGTCATCTCAATTTCCTTTCGTCAAATAAAATAAAACGCATCAGGCACGCAACATGCGCAACCCGCTCGCGATCACCACAAACTCGCTGACCTCGTGGGCCAGCACCGCGATGGGTAGTGTGAAATACCCACCTATTGCACCCACGATCAGGATCCCGATAACGATGGCGGAAAGCGCGAGGTTTTGCTGGATGATGACCCACGTGCGCTGGCTGAATCGGATGAGGTAGGGCAGGCGTGCCAGGTTGTCGCTCATCAGCGCCACGTCCGCTGTCTCCAGGGCAACATCCGTCCCGGCCGCGCCCATGGCGACGCCTACGTGGGCGGCGGCGAGCGCCGGCGCGTCGTTGACGCCGTCGCCCACCATCATCACCTTGCCGTACTTGGCTTCCAGTTCGACCACCTTGCGCGTCTTATCCTCCGGAGACAGTTCGGCATGGACTTCGTCCACCCCCACTTGCCGGGCGATGGCCTGGGCGGCCAGCAGGTTGTCCCCCGTCAGCATGACCACGCGCTCGATGCCGGCCCGCTTCAATTCGGCTATGGCATGGGCGGCATCGGGCCTCAAGGGATCCATGATCGCAATGAGTCCGTGAACTTCCCCAGGGCTACCCAACGCGACAACCGTCTTGCCCTCCCGCTGCAACGCCTCGATGCGCGTCATCAGCGAGGAAAGCGAAAGGCCGAGGCCCGCGAAGAGTTGAGGACTTCCGATGAATAACTCGACGCCATCGACCACGCCCCTGGCGCCCGCCCCGGTCACGGATTGGAAATCCACCGCGGGGCTCACCGCGATACCGTCGACTTTGGCACGTTCCAGGATGGCCTGCGCCAAGGGATGTTGAGAGCGCGATTCCAGGGCTGCCGCCGCAGCCAGCACTTCGCGCTCTGTGCGCCCAGCCAGGAGCACGATGTCCGTTACCTGAGGACGGCCCAAGGTCAGCGTGCCGGTCTTGTCGAGTGCCACGACCCGTACCTTGGCGAGGTTTTCCAAATGCACGCCGCCTTTGATGAGCAGGCCGTTGCGGCCCGCCGTGCCAAGGGCCGCGACCAGGGTGATGGGGATCGAGATCACCAGCGCGCACGGAGCCGCCGCGACGATGAACACGGTGGCCCGGGTGATCCAGTCTTCCCAGGGCAGACCGAATAGCGGTGGCACCAGGCCGATAAGAAGACCTACGCCCAAGACTGCAGGGCTATAGCTTTTTCCAAAGCGCTCAATGAAACGCTGGCTGCGTCCCTTGGACGCCTGTGCTTCTTCCACCAGTTGAATGATGCGCGACAGCGTGTTGTCGGCGAAAGTTTTGGTCGCGCGAACCACGAGCGCGCCCTCGCCGTTAATGGTGGCGGCAAACACCTTGCCTCCCGATGTTTTCTCAACCGGGACGGACTCCCCAGTCACCGGAGCCTGGTTCACGCTGGAATGGCCTTCGATCACTTCCCCGTCAGTGGCAACCGACTCCCCGGGCAGGATGATGAAGACATCTCCTACCCGAAGCTGCTCCACCGGGATTTTCGTTTCCAGGTTATCCCGGCGTACCAGTGCGATTTTCGGCGCCAGCTCCATAAGGGAACGGATCGCATGGCGGGCACGTTCTGCGGTATAACCTTCCGCCGCTTCGGAAATTGAATAGAGGAACACAAGCATCGCCGCTTCCGCCCATTGCCCCAAGACTCCGGCAACGATCGCGGCGGTGGCCATGAGCAACTCGATACCGATTTCCCGTTCCTTGAGCAGTTCCTCTACAGCCTCGCGACCGAAATAGTAGCCACCGACCAGCACGGCCACGACATAGAAAAGGGTTTGGAACTCGGGCCGCAGTCCTGCATACCCGCCCAAGAAACCGACAAGGAGGAACAGCCCCGCAAGAGCGGATGTGACAACCTTTTTATTCTGCCAGGGGCGCGGCATGGGAGTCGATGCATCGACTGTGCATGTGGTGCAGCCCATCACTCGCCTCCCGCCGCCAGTTCAGGCGTCTGGATGCCGATGCGGCAGCGGCCGCCTTCCCGTAGGCACATTCGCTGCCGGAAGCTCTCGACATCGCGAGCAAAGCACCCATCTACGTCTGGCAGCACCTTGAGTGCCTCATACAACCGGTCGAGATAGGGGATGCCTTCAACCAGCCGGTGATAGATCCAGCGACCTTCCTTTGCCGCCGATAGCAAACCGGCTTGCCGCAGCGCCTTGACGTGGCGCGAGAGCTTGTACTGGGGCTCCAGAAGACTGTCCACCAACTCGCAAAGACAAGCCTCCTCGTCTGTCTCGGCCAACAGCCGGACGATCCGGATTCTGGTCGGGTCAGCGAGTGCCTGAAATATTTCCTGTGGTTTTACTTGAACTGTATGCATACATGCATGATATCGCATGTATGCATACAGTTCAAAACAAAATTGACGGGCAAACACAGCCGAAAACGAATGCTATGGAAATGCCAGGTCGAAAGACTTCTGTTGCGGCGGATAACAGACCCCGATCTTTTCGTTGCATCCCTGGTAGTTCGCGAGCAGCGTAAGGCGTTTTGCTTTCGGCGTGCGATCCAGGACGATCTCGACCTGGATAGGTTTCTTGTAGGTCTCCATCGTGCCGAAGAACGGATCGTTCTTGACCTCACCGGGCGGCAGCCGAACTTCCCTGATGAGCGCGCCGCTCGAGTTTTTCAGCGCAAAGAAGGTTTTATTTTTGTACAGATAATGCCCCTTTGCCGGCGTGAATTCCGCGGTGACGGTGTTGGGGTCCCGGAGGGAGACTTTGAGCTTGAACGCCTGGTCGGGCGGAAGCGGCTCTTCGGCGGCCAACGCGACACCCGCCTGAAGCATGAGGATTTGAATCGCCGCGAGGGCGGCGTGTTTCAGCTTGATCATGTTGCTTCCTTCCCTTGTTCGAGTCAGGCGCCAAGCGACGCATCGAGGTACTGGCGCAGTTTGGTGAAATCGATCGCCCCAAGCGTCCGCGAAACGAATTTCCCGCTCCCGTCGATGAGAAAGGTGGTGGGAACCACCTTCGTGTCGCTGAACGCACGAGCGAGGTCTCCGCCCGTGTCCAGGACGACAGGGAACGGTAGCCCACCGCTTTCCGCAAAGTTCTTCACCTGCTCCGGGGAGTCGTATGCCATTGCCACGGCGATCAGTTCGAAACCGCAGGGCTGGTACTTACGATAGGTCTCGACGAGATCGGGCATTTCGCCTTTGCAAATGGGGCAGCTCGTGGCCCAGAACATTACTACCACTGTCTTGCCCCGCAAGTCCGCCAGCCGGAGCTGACGACCGTCGAGCATCGTGAACATGGCGTCGGGCGCGGCCGGACGTTGCGCGAGTGCATAGGAAGCGATGGCCGCGCCCAACACCGCAATCGCCGCCAACGCGAACAGCAGGTTCCGCTTAAACGCCATTGCTGCGGTCCTCCTCGATGCGCCCGTCCTTGACGCGCACCAGGCGCAGCGCGTGGCTAGCCACAGTCGGGTTGTGGGTGACCATGAGGAGCGTTTTGCCTGCCTTGTTCAGCTCACCGAGCAAGGCCAGCAGCTCCGCTTCGGAGCCGGAGTCCAGGTTGCCGGTGGGCTCGTCCATGAGAAGAATATCGGGCTCGTTGGCCAAGGCGCGGGCAATCGCAACGCGCTGCTGCTGGCCACCGGAGAGCATGCTCGGCAGGTGGTGGGCCTTGTCACCCAAGCCAAAGCGTTCCAGCAGATCCATGGCGCGCCCGTTGCTGCGTGCCCCGCCGCCGAGCCAGAGCGCGATCTCGACGTTTTCCAGCGCCGTAAGATGCGGCATCAGGTTGAAGAACTGGAACACGAAACCGATTTTTTTGCCGCGCACGGCGGCCAGTTCAGCGGCATCGAGCGTGCCAAGCTCCGAGCCGTCCAACACGATGCGACCGGCGCTGGGGCGATCCAGGCCGCCGATGAGTTGCAGCAGCGTACTTTTGCCATGCCCGGAAGGCCCCATGATCGCGACCCAGCCGCCGCGCTCCACGGTCATCGAGACTTCCGAAATCGCCTTCGTTTCAGCGGCGCCGCTACCGTAAGTTTTGCTCACGCTCTCCAGTTCGATGATGGCGTCAGACATGGCGCATGGCCTCCACCGGAGAGAGCTTGGTCGCCCGGTACGCCGGGTAAAGACCCGCGAAGAGTGCGAGGCACACGGAAAAGCTCAATGTGAGAATAATGGTTCCATAGTCGATCATCACCGTCTGCGACTGCTGCAATGACGCGGTGAACGCATTGTCGGTGAGGTAAGAGCCGAACAGGTAAGCGGCGAGAACGCCTATCGTCACGCCCAGAATCCCGCCGAGCAAGCCGTAGAGCCCGGATTCGAGCATGAATGCCATGAACAATGTACGCCGGGTGCTGCCGAGCGCCTGCATGATGCCGATCTCGCGCCGGCGCTCATGCACCGCGGTGAGCAGGGTATTGACGATACCGAACGCCGCAGCGAGTACGCCGACTGCGGCCACCGCCTGCATGGCCGCGCCGACCGAACCTACGATGGACAGGACCGAAGACACCAGTTGCTTGTCGGTGACCACGGCGACGTTGGCAACTTCCTGGATCTTGAGGCTGGTTGCCTCCATTTTTTCGAGGTCACTCACCTGGACGGCGATAAACGATACCTTGTCCTGCACGTCGTAGATTTGCTGGGCGAGGGTAAGCGGAATGAAGGTGGCGATGTCGTCTTTGCTGCCCGCTTCGCGCAGGATGCCGATCACGGGAATCGGCTTGCCGCGCACGGTGAATTCGTCGCCCGGCTTGAGCTTGAACTGTTTGGCGATCGCCGCGCCAACGACGATCCCACGCTCATCCGGAGAATTGAAATAGCGCCCGGAGTCGATACTCCACTTCTGCAACGTGCGCATCTCTTCAGGCCAAACACCGATTACCGGCACGGGTTGGTTGCGAAACGCTGTCTTCTCGTTGAGATAGGGAATGGCGCTCTTGACACCTGCCACGCCACGAATCTTCTCAAGTTCAGGCATGGGAATCGCCTCGGGCAGTTGTTCCCCGGTGAGCACCGAGATCTGTTCATAGGCACACCAGCCCTTGGGCGTGACCACCAGATTGGCGCCCAACCCTTGTGCTTGCTTCTTGATCTCTTTGGTCAGGCCTTGCCCGATCGTCATCAATGCGACGAACGCAGCCATGCCCATGCTTATGCCCGCCAACGTGAAGACGAAACGCCCGCGCCGGCGCAGGAGGTTGCGCCACACCAATGTCCACAGGTTCATGAGAGCCTCAGCGGATCGGGCCGAAGTTCTTGAGGGATACGGCTTGCAGGAGCGGGCGCTGCGGGTCCGTCTTGAAGGTGCCGAAGACGATGGATCCCATGGCGTCGATCTCTTCCCATTCTTTCGGCGTGTCGCCCGGCACTCTCACCGGCAGATAGAACTTGGCGCACTTCAGATCCTGGCAAGTCCGCGCCTCGCGCGAATCGATCAGGGCGATGAGCTGAGGGTCCCCGTTCGCCACGCCGGCCACAACGCCCCGCACCAGGATCTCTCCCTGGTAGCCTTTGGCATCTGCGGCGATGTCTTCAACGTGCAACCCGTTCTTCGACATCGGATGCGACGCATTGCCCAGCAGATCAGGCAGCGTATCAATGCCGAACTGTTGCTGGGCAAGCCGCACGCTCACATAGCCGACTGTGGCAAGCGCCACAAACGCGGCAATCACCGCACCGCGGCGCCACCATGATCTGTAGCGGTTCCCGACACTGCTCATGGCTGATCCTCCCCAAGACATTCAAGACATGCTTTTATGCGCATAAAAGCATGTCTTGGGTTTCAAAAAAACAAATCCTAAATCTCGTCATAACCCAGTACACACCGCCCACCCTCGCGCAGCGCCAGACGCTTCTTCAGGCGCTGCCCGTCTTTCGCCAGCATCTCCGCATCACGCCCATGTTTGACGGCGAGCCGGATGACGTCCTTGATCAAGGCGGCGTGCCCGGAGGCGAGCCGGTAGTAGATCCATGTGCCATCGCGCCGCTCCGTCACCCACCCGCCCTTGCGCAACCCCGCGAGATGCCGGGACACGGCGTACTGTGGAGCCTGAATGGCGTCCACCAGCTCGCACACACAGAACTCGCCCACGGTGAGGGCGTGCAGGAGCCGATAGCGGGTCGGCTCGGCGAGGATCTTGAAAAAATCAGCGGTTTTCATATATGCAATAGTACGCATATATTAACTGCCTAGTCAAGTTCTCGCGTCCGGCTCGATGCGCAGGCGGGCGACGCGCAACCCGTTGGCTACGGCCAGCAGTTCGCTCATCTCATGCACGAGTACCGTGGCGGTGACGCCGAGAATGCCGCCGAGCGCAAGCGGAATCATGACGGCGAGCACGAGGAGCGAGAAGACGATGTTCTGCGCGCTCACGCGCCGCGCCTTGCGTCCGAGACGCAGGGCCTCGATCACCTTGGCAAGATCATCGGCCATGAGGGCGATGTCCGCCGCCTCGATGGCGGCGTCGGTGCCGGCTGCGCCCATCGCCATGCCGCAGGTGGCGGCGGCGAGCGCCGGGGCGTCGTTGATGCCGTCGCCCACCATGAGCACGGCGCCGTGTTGTTCCTCCAGTTGCCGCACGGCGGCGACCTTGTCTTCAGGTTTCAGACCGGCGCGTATATCGTCGATGCCGAGCTGGCGGGCGACGGCGTGGGCGGCACGCGCATTGTCGCCGGTCAGCATCGCGGTGCGCACGCCCATTCCATGCAGCGCGGCAATCACCTCCGTCACGCCGGTGCGGATGGAATCGCGCAGCGCGATCAGACCGAGCAGCCGCTGCGCGTTGCCGAGCAGCACCACCGTCTTGCCCTCCTCCTGGAGGGCGCCGATGCGCGCCTCGACCGTCGCGAGATCCGCTCCCAACCGTTGGAACAGGCCGGGGTTGCCGATGTACCAGGTGGTTTCACCGACTGTTCCTTTTGCGCCGGCACCGGTGAGCGCCTCGAATCCCTGTACCGCAAGCGGCCCGATGCCCGCCGCCTCGGCGTGCCGGAGTATGGCCTGCGCCAGAGGATGCTCGGAGTAGTGCTCCAGTCCGGCGGCAAGCGCCAGAAGATCCTCGGTAGCGTCTTGCAAGAGGACGACATCGGTCACTGCCGGCTCGCCGTGGGTAAGCGTTCCGGTCTTGTCGAAGGCGACCACACGGATCATGCCCAGATGCTCCAGGTGCGCACCGCCCTTGATCAGGATGCCCCGGCGACCGGCGGCACCGATGCCGGCGGCCATGGCAATCGGCATGGACATGATGAGCGCGCAGGGCGCCGCTGCCACCAGCAGCACCACCGCCCGCTGCGACCATTCTTCCCAGGGGAGATTGAACAGCCAGGGAGTGGCGAGAAAGAGTAGGGAGGTCGCCAGCACTGCAGGGCTGTAACGGTGGCCGAAGCGCTCGATCCATTGTTGCGCCCGGCCTTTTTGCTCCTGCGCTTCCTCGACGAGGTGGATGATCTTGAACAGCGTGTTGTCGGCGAACGCGGTTGTAGCCACGACTTCCAGCGCCCCCTGGCGGTTGATCGAAGCGGCGAAGACCTTCATGCCTGGCCCCTTTTCCACAGGGACGGATTCGCCCGTGACGGGGGATTCGTCGAGGCTCGATGTGCCCGAGCGGATGATGCCATCTGTCGGGATGGACTCGCCTGGCCGCACGACCAAGATGTCCCCGGCCAGCAGCGTCTGCGCCGGGACAGTGATCTCCCGGCCGTCGCGCAGCACGCGCGCCTCCTTGGGAGCGAGGTCGAGCAGCGCGCGGATGCTCGCGCGCGTGCGCGCGTAGGTATATTCCTCGACACCTTCGGCTGTGCCATAGAGAAACACGAGCGCCGCCGCCTCGTCCCACAGGCCCAGCAGGCCCGCGCCCACCGTCGCCGCCAGCATCAGGATCTCGATGCCGACCTCGCGTTCTTCGACAAGCTCCCCCAGCCCCTCCCGCGCCCAGTGCCAGCCACCGAGCGGGATTGCAAGCCAGTAGAAAAGATTCTCGACGGTCTCCGTAATCAGCCCCAGGTGTGCCGCCACGAAACCCACAGCCGCGATCAAGCCCGCCAGCAACGCATTGCGCAAAGGTGGATAGCGCCACCAGGGGCCTGCGAAACCGTCCTCTTTCCCTACTTCTTCACCTTGCCTCATGGTCCATATCCTCTTCGGATTGTCATGCTTCTGTGCGGCCCCGGCGTTCCGCGCGGTTCTCCAGCCATTCGTACATGAGCGGCAGCAAAAGTAACGTCAGCGCAGTGGAGGTGAACAGTCCACCCACCACCACCGTCGCCAGCGGGCGCAGGATCTCCGAACCCACGCCGGTGGCGAGCAGAAACGGGATGAGACCGAGGATCTCCACCAGCGCCGTCATCAATACCGGGCGCAGGCGCAGTGTCGCACCGCTCACCACCGTCTCGCGGATGCCCGTCCCCTGCTGGCGCAAGCCATTCAGGAACGAGATCAGCACGATGCCGTTGAGCATTGCCACGCCGAACACGGCGATGAAACCAACGGCGGCCGGCACCGAGAGATACTGGCCGCTCGCGAACAGGGACAGGATGCCGCCAATCGCGGCGAAGGGCACGTTGGCGATGATCAGCGTGGCGTACTTCACCGAGTTGAACGCGGTATAAAGCAGGATAAAAATCAGCCCGATGGTGAGCGGCACGATCACCGCGAGCTTGGCCATGGCGCGCTGCTGATTCTCGAAGGCGCCGCCCCATTCGATCCAGTAACCGGCGGGCAGCTTCACCTTCTGCTTGATGGCGGCTTCCGCCTCCTTCACGAAGCCGTCCACGTCCCGGCCCTGCACGTCCATCTGGGCCACGGCGTAACGCTGCAATTGTTCGCGGCGCACGAAGGAGTACCCTTCGCCCAGTTCCACCGATGCGACGCGGGACAATGGCACCAGCGCGCCGCCCGGGGTGCGGATCGGGATGTTATTGATGGCTTCCACGCTGTTACGGAAGCCGGGGGCAAGCCATACCTGGATATCGAAGCGCTTCATCCCGTCGATGAGGGTACTCACCGCCTTGCCGCCGATGCCGGCCTGCACCACTTCGAGGATGTCATCGGCGTTGAGACCCAGGCGCGCCGCTGCTTCCCGGTTTACCCGTACCACCATCTGCGGCTTGCCGATGTTGGCTTCCAGGGACAGATCGGCTGCCCCCGGCACCGTTTCGATCGCCGCCTTGACCTCGGCGGCAAGGCGGCCCAGCGTGGCGAGGTCCTCGCCATAGATCTTGGCCGCCAGCGTCGCCCTCACCCCGGAGATCAGCTCCTCCACCCGCATCTGGATGGGTTGGGTGGCCGCGATGACGGCATTGGGCGCAGCCTGTTCAGCGGCCTCCTGCATTTTGCGGGTGAGGGCCTGGTAGCTGATTTTTTTGGGCCACTGCTCCTGGGGTTTGAGGTCCACCAGGATTTCCATGTAATTCACATCCACCGTCTCCAGCTTCTCGGGCCGTCCGATCAGGGCCAGGCTGTATTTGACCTGGGGAAAGGCCTTCAGCGCCTGTTCGATACCCTCGGAAATGCGCACCGATTCTTCGAGGGAGGTGGAAGGGATGCTGGTCACCCGGAACATGATCGCCTGCTCTTGCAGCGTGGGCATGAATTCCTTGCCCAGGAACGGAAAAAGAGACAGCGAACCGGCAAACAGCAGTGCGGAACCGATCGTTACCGGCCGTTTGTGATCGAGAACCCACTGCAAGAGGGGTGTATAGCGCTGCCGCAGCCATGCCACGATGAACGGTTCGCGCTCCCGTTTCGCCCGCAACCCCAGCGCCGCCAATACCGGGATCAGGGTTACGGTGAGGATCAGCGAGCCGATCATGGCAAAGGTCATGTTCAACGCCAGGGGCTTGAACAGCTTGCCCTCCAGACCGGTCAGGGCGAACAGGGGCAGGAATACCACGATGATGATCAGCACGCCGAAGGCGATGGGATTCATCACCTCGCGCGCCGCCTCCAGCACCACCTGGCTGCGGTTGACCGTCTTCCCGGCATGGTGGGAGAGCATACGAAAGGCATTCTCCACCAGCACCACCGGGCCGTCGATGGTCATGCCCAGCCCTACGATGAGACCGCCCAGCGACATCAGGTTGGCGGAGACGCCGTATTCGTCCATGAAAATGAAGGCGATCAGGCGCGCCATCGGGATGGCGACCACCACGATCAGCGCGGAGCGCACCTCCCCCAGGAACAGGAACAGCACCGCAATCACCAGCAGCGCGCCCTCGATCATCGCCCGGTCGGCCATGGCGATGGCCTTGCCGATCAGCTCGGTGCGGTCGTAGACCTGTCGCAGGCTGACGCCGTCCGGCAAGGACGCCTTGACCACCGCCAGCTTTTCCTTGACCGCCTCCACGACGTTCTGGGCGTTCTCGCCAGTGCGCGCGAGGGCCATGCCCAGCACCACCTCCTTGCCATCCCTGGTGATGGCCCCGGTACGCAATCTGGGCGCCTCCTTCACCTCCGCCACGTCGCGCACAAACACTGGCGTGCTCTCGCGCTGGGTGATGACGATGTTTCCAATATCGCGCGTATCCGCAACCAGTCCCAGCCCGCGCACCAGGTATTGCTCCCGGCCGAGGTTCACATACTGGCCGCCCACCTGGCGATTGTTCAGGTCGATGGCGACCATCACCTCCTTGAAGGTCAGGCCGTATTTGATCAGCTTGTTCGGATCGATGAGCGCCTGGTACTGTTTTTCGTGGCCGCCCCAGGAGATTACGTCATCCACGCCGGGCGTCGTCCTCAGCACCAGGCGCACGCTCCAGTCCTGAAGGGTGCGCAGATCCATCTCTGAAAGCTTTTTGTCCGCCGCCTCGATGGTGTACCAGAACACCTGGCCGAGGCCGGAGGTGTTCGGCCCCAGCACCGGCTCGCCGTAGCCTTGCGGAATGCGCGCCTTGGCTTCGAGCAGCTTTTCGCTCACCAGGCGGCGGGCGAAATAGATGTCCATGTCATCCCTGAAATACACGCTGACGTAGGAAAGGCCGAACAGCGAGACTGAGCGGATTTCCTGCACACCGGGCAACCCCGCCACAGCGGTCTCGATGGGGAAAGTGAGCAGCTTTTCCACGTCCTCGGAGGCAAGGCCCGGCGATTCGGTGTACACGCTCACCTGCACCGGTGTGACATCGGGAAAGGCATCCAGCGGCACTTTCTGCCAAGCCCTCACCCCCAGGAAAATCACCAGCGCGAAGGCCGCCAGCACCAGCACTTTATAACGCAAAGAGAAATCGACGATCTTGTTCAACATGTCCGTTCTCCTGTCAGTGCTCTTCGCCGATCTGCGATTTGAGCAGCCGCGCCTTGAGGGCATAAGCGCCGCTCACCACGACCATCTCCCCCGGCGCCACGCCGGATTTAAGCACAACGTACCCCTGGGCACGTTCGCCCGTTTCCACGGCGCGCGGCTCGAACCCGCCTCTTTCGGCGACAAATACCGTCGGTTGCCCTTGCAACAGCAACACGGCGTCTTCCGGCACGGTGAGTGCCTTGGCGCTTCCCCCGGTTCCGATCACCACAGTAGCGAACATTTCCGGTTTCAGCCGCCCGTCCGGGTTGGGCACCTCGACGCGCGCCTTGACGGTGCGGGTTTCTTTGTTCATAGTGCTGCTGATGTAGGTGAGCCGCCCCTTGAACGCTTCCCCCGGATAGGCGGACACCGTGACAGTGGCCTGGGTGCCGATCTTGACCTTGGCAAGGTCCTTCTCGAACAGATCACTTTCTATCCAGAGGGTGGACAGATCGGCCACGGTGAACAGGTTCATGTCGGGCTGGGCGAGTTCCCCCAGCACCGCCTTCTTTTCGATCACGATGCCGGTAAACGGGGTCGTCAGCGGAAATATCGAGCCGCTCCCTTGGTCGGGCGCCACGCCCAGCATAAGGAGCTTGTCGGCGGCGGCGCGCAGGCTCGCCCTGGCCTTTTCGTATTCGGCGCGGGCACGCAGGAATTCCTTTTCCGGGATGATGTTCTCGGCCTGCAGGCGCTGGGCGCGCTCGAAACCGGCCCTGGTCACCGCCTCCTCGCTATGCGCCTGAAGATAGGCGGAGCGCGCCGCACCCAGATCGATACTGTCGAGCAGCGCCAGCGTCTGTCCCGCTTTCACCCGGTCGCCGAGCCGGGCGCGCACTTCGACGAGGCGGCCCGGCACGCGCGGCATCACGTGGGCGAGCCTGTCCTGGTTCGCCTGGATGGTGGCGGTGACGGTGATCTGCCCGGCCCATTCCCGGAGTTCAACCCGCTGCACCTTGAGGCCAGCCCTGGCAGCGTCTTCCTGGGAGATCCCCAACTCGGCGCCGTGTTCCATCGCCCCGGCCGTTTCCGCCGGGCGCTCGGCGGCCTTGCCGGGCGCTGGCGGCCCGGGCGCCTTTTCGCAGCCTCCCAGCAGCGCCGCCAGCGCGGTGCATAACAGGCTCAATGCGGCGAGCCGCGCGCCGCGGGTCTTGCTGTCAAGATTGAACAGTTTCTTCATTGCATGGTTTCCTTGTATCGAATGTTCTTTAGTCTCAGCGGCTGCTATCCGCCTGATGCCAGCCCGCCGCCGCCTCCAGGGCAACGCTCACCCGGCGCAGCTCGGTGCGAGCCTCCAGGAGATCCCGCCGTCCTTCCAGAACCTGACGGTTCACCAGCAGCAGTTGGAGGAGACCGATCTCGCCGGCACGGAAGGAGGTCGTCACGAGCCGCTGGTTTTCTTCCAGGCCCGGCAGCACCGATTCTTGCAGCCGCGCCACCCGCTCCCGCAGATTGCGCAGCCGTTCCCACAGGGCGAGCACCTGTGTCCGTGTGTCGCGCCGCCCCGCCTGTTTTTCGATTTCCGCCTGGGTGAGACCGGTCACGGCCCGCCCGATACCGCCACCGTTGCGGCGGAAAAGAGGCAACGGCAGCGTTACGCTCACGCCCGCCACCCTTTCCCGCAGATCTGCGGACCCTTCGCGTCCGGTGTTCAATCCAACGGTGATGTCCGGGTAGCGCACCGCACGCTCCAGTGCGAGCCGCGCCCGCGCCGCTTCTTCCTGGTGATCCAGCGCGCGCAGCAGCGGACGTTCGTCCGTGCTTGCCAGCAGGTCATCGAGGCCATAGGCGGCGGCCTTCACATCGAGCGCGCCGCTCACCTCGGGTAACGCCTGGTCGGGAAGCTGAAGCGCGGCGGCAAGCTCGGCCCGGGACTGGACAAGCTGTTCGCGCAGCGAGGCCAACTGATTGCGCGCCCGCTCCGCCTCGACGCTCGCCAGGTTGCCGTCCAGGCGGCTGTCCTCGCCCGCAGCGACCCGCTTGCGCACCGCGCCGGCGGCCTCCTCGATGAGTTTCAGAGTCTGCCCCTCTGTCTCGATACGAAGCTGGAGGCTCAACACCCGCACGAAGCGCTGCTCCACCTCGGCACGCACCTGGCGGCGCGTGTCTGCTACCAGTTCACGGGTTGCCGCCAGCGCCCGCTCCGTCGCGGTGCGCCGCGCCCCCTGCTGGCCTGCGATCTCGAATCTCTGGGCGATGCCGGCAGTCCACTCGCGTTGCGCCTGAGCGGGGTTTCCGGTTTGAGGGACGTTGCGGCTGCGCCAGCCCGTGGAAAGTTCGGGGTTGTTCCAGAGCAGGGCGCGGGCGTCACGCAGTTCGCCCTCGGCGGTGGCAAAGGTCGCCTCGGCGGCGCGTAGCGCCGGGTTGGCCTGCTCGGCCAGTTGCCACGCCTGTTCCAGGGTGATAATGGGGGTGGGTGGCATGGAGACTGCCTCTGTGTGCCAGACGGTGAACAATAACGCCACAGCGGACGCGCGCCCGCCGCGCCGTAGCCAGGCGAAAACGCCGCGGCACAGTCGTAAGAATTCCACGATGAACTCCCTTTTTGTTTTTGCGAGCGCGCCAACGCGACCAAGGGCGGCGGGCGCGCTCAGGAAACGATCACGAATACGTCAGGTGATGATCAGGAGAGGAGTCGTGGTGGCCGGAAATGGCCTGCGGGAAGCAAGGGAAGGATGATGAGCCGTTTGGCGGCAAAGCGGTCGCCGGTGGCGACCGCCGGGATGATGCCCAGGGGCGGGGGGAATAATCCGATAAAACGGCCCACTGCATGACACCAGTGGTTGCACACGGCCTTGGTGGTGCAGGATTCCGGTTCACCCGCCTGCGCCGCGGCCGCGTCATCCTGTTGTGTTTCCTGGAGAAACACATCGGCCACAGCCGCGCCATTGAACGTCCAGCCGCCAGCATTGACCAGCAGGGTGATCAGCAGGAGTTGAACGATACGTCGGATCGATGTCGCCATAAACGGCATTATAACATGGTTACCGCCTGAAACACCACACTCACGCCGGATGCAAAAAAATGCCACTTTCACCAGAGTCCCGCGCGTTACACACCCTGCACGTCTACGAAACGACCAGCCTCACCCGCTTCAGCAGCGCAGAATTCACGATCACCGGCAACGAACCCAGCGCCATCATGGCGGCGGCAATATCGGGTTGAGAAAACCCAGCGCAGCCACTGGCAACCCCTGAAATCCCCCGCCATATTTTCGGCAGAGTCTTCCCCTTTCTCTGTCAATTCGCTGACATCATTTCTTGATGTAATCATAACCGCATGATTGTTCTTTGATAAATTCTTTTTCCGTGTGTGGCACGGCGCTTGCTTTGCGCATATCAAGAAATATTTGGTTGATCAGAAAAGGGTTCAGAACAATGGCGGTCGAAAAATTGGACAAAGACGATAGTGCGGATGATAAGAAGCCGGCCAAGAAAAAATCACCGGTTGTAAAAATTATCCTTATTGTTGTCGGCGCATTGGTTCTGGCAGGGGGCGGTGCAGGGGTCGCGATATTCATGAGTGGAGGGGGTGGCCACGAAAAAAATTCATCTGAAGGACACAAGGGAGCCGCTAGCGATAAACCCAATAAAGCACCGGCAGTCTATTTTGCCTTTGATCCGGCATTTGTTGTGAATTTCCAGGATGACTCTTCCGTGCGGTTCTTGCAGATTACCGTGGAGGTAATGGCGCGTGATCCGCTGGTGATTGAGGCCGTCAAAACACATACGCCATTGATACGCAATAATCTCGTGATGTTGTTTGGCAGTCAGACGCCCGAAAGCGTCAGCACGCGCCAGGGAAAGGAAAAGATTCGCGCCGATGCCTTGAAGGAAATTCAGAAGATTATGAAGGAGCAGACGGGATCCAGCGGTGTGGAAGCAGTCTATTTCACCAGTTTTGTGATGCAATAACGGCCATGTCAGTCACCGATATTCTTTCCCAGGATGAAATTGATGCACTGTTGCATGGTGTCGACAGCGGGGACGTGGACACCGATGGAAGCGAGCTTGCGTCGGATGGGACGGCGCGCAGCTATAATTTTGCCAGCCAGGACCGCATTGTGCGCGGGCGTCTTCCCACGCTGGAGATGATTAACGAAAGATTTGCCCGCCACTTTCGCATCAGCCTTTTCAATATGCTGCGCCGCTCCCCGGAAATTTCCGTAAGCGGTGTGCAAATGCTCAAATTTGCCGAGTATGTACACAGTTTGTTTGTTCCTACCAGTCTGAACCTTGTTCGAGTGAATCCGCTCAGGGGAACAGCGCTATTCATCTTTGATCCAAAATTGGTTTTTATTGTGGTGGACAATTTTTTCGGGGGAGAGGGGCGGTTTTATACAAGGATCGAAGGGCGCGAATTTACACCAACCGAGATGCGCGTCATTCAGATGATTCTGCAGCAGGTATTCAAGGATCTCAAAGAAGCCTGGATGCCGGTGATGCCTGTTGACTTTGAATATATCAACTCGGAAGTAAACCCACAATTTGCCAACATTGTTAGTCCTACCGAAGTGGTTGTTGTGAGCACCTTCCATATCGAGCTTGATGGAGGAGGGGGAGATCTGCATGTAACATTTCCCTATTCGATGATCGAGCCTATCCGTGATGTGCTCGATGCGGGAATGCAAAGTGACCGCTCCGATGTTGACGAGCGCTGGCTGGTTGCGCTGCGGGATGAAATAAAGGAAGCCAAGGTGGAGATCAGCAGCGTTCTGACAGAAACCAATATTAGTTTGAGAGATTTACTGAAAATGAAAGCAGGCGATGTGATTCCCGTGGAGATTCCTGAAACGGTAATGTTGCGTGCTGAAGATGTTCCAGTGTTCCGTGGCAGGTTTGGAGTATCAGAAGGTTACAGTGCGATCAAGATAGTGGAGTCTATAAAACATCAAGGGTCATCCCAGTCGGGTCAAAGTAAATAGGCCAGGAGAATGTTATGAGCGAGGACGGTGGCACGATGGATGTTGATATAGCGGATGAATGGGCCGCAGCGCTGGCGGAACAGGAGGCCACGCCAACCCCGGCGCAGTCCAGTGGTGGAGGAGCGTCCGGCTCCGGAAATACGGACTATTCCCGTGCGCAATTCCATGAGTTGCAGCCAGAGACCTCATTTTCGGGGTCGACGGGAGAGGTGAACATGGACGTGATTCTGGATGTTCCGGTTACCCTTTCGATGGAGATTGGACGCACCCTGATCAGTATCCGCCACTTGTTGCAGCTCAATCAGGGTTCTGTCGTTGAACTCGACCGTTTAGCGGGTGAACCGATGGATGTTCTGGTCAATGGGACGTTGATTGCTCATGGCGAGGTGGTGGTGGTCAATGAGAAATTCGGGATACGTTTGACCGATGTTATTAGTCCCGCTGAACGCGTCAAAAAGTTGAAATAATGAAGAGTAAACATCTTACGTGTAGCGGTTTTTTTCTGGTTGGGAATTTGTTGTGGCCAGCCATGTCTTTTGCCGTGGAGAAAGTTGGCGCTGCCGCCAGCGGATCCGTTCCGGCAGGTGTTTCCACCGGGAGTTTATTGCAAGTAACGCTGGGATTGCTGGTGGTATTGCTGGTTATTATTGGCATTGCATGGATGCTGCGCCGCTATGGCCGGTTTCAGTCCTCGGCGAGTGGATCTCTAAAAATTCTGGGTGGCCTGTCGATTGGTCCCCGTGAACGTGTGGTGCTGTTGCAAGTGGGAGAAGAGCAATTGTTGATCGGTGTCGCGCCAGGGCGGGTGCAAGCGCTGCATCACCTGGAACATCCAGTACGATTGACGCCATCCTCACCAGATGAATCGCCAGAAAATCTGTTCGGAAAACTGGTGGTGGGTGATGCAAGAGGTTTTGCCGAAAGGCTGAGTCTGGCAATCAAGCAGCGAAAACAGTCATGAAGCGCAGCCTGTTCGTGATTCTTGCCATGCTCGTGCCGCTGGGGTCAGCCATGGCGGCGCCGGGGCTGGATGTGGCTACCGTGACGGCCGGCGCCAACGGCGCACAGACCTATACCGTGAGCATCCAGACGCTGTTGTTCATGACGCTGCTGTCCCTGTTGCCAGCGGCATTGCTCATGATGACATCGTTTACACGCATCATCATTGTGCTGGCAATTTTGCGCCAGGCGCTAGGTACCGGCGCGACACCGACTAACCAGACCTTGCTTGGCCTGGCATTGTTTCTGACATTCTTCATCATGGCGCCAGTATTTGACAAGGTGAATCAAGAAGCGCTGACTCCCTATATGGATGAAAAAATATCCGCTCAGGAGGCAATTAACATCGCCAGGGCGCCTTTCAGGGATTTCATGCTCGGGCAAACCCGGGATAGCGACCTTGAATTGTTTACACACATTTCAGGCCGGGATGGCATTGAATCACCCGAATCGGTGCCATTTTCCCTGCTAGTACCGGCATTCGTCACCAGCGAATTAAAGACGGCCTTCCAGATCGGATTTCTGATTTTTATTCCATTTTTGATTATTGACCTGGTGGTTGCCAGTGTGCTGATGGCAATGGGTATGATGATGTTGTCGCCGATGGTGATCTCTTTGCCGTTCAAAATCATGTTGTTTGTGCTTGTCGATGGTTGGGCATTGATTATCGGGACGCTGGCGGCAAGTTTTAATTAATTGGGATTTAGGCTCTGTTGACGTTTGGCCAACCGTTGCGTTGCGCCCCAGAATGCGCCAGGAAAGGCGCGAGGAGAGAAGTTTGGTTATTCCAAATGAACGACAAGCAACGCCGCATGGCGCATTCTGGGGCGCAACCCGGAGGGACGGCTCGCGGGCGCGCCCTGCCGCGTCACACGTCGCTTATGTACCGCAAGTACACCGCGCTCCGTGTTCTTTGCAGGATCACGCCCGCGAGCTCAGTCGCAACGGCTGGCAAAACGTCAACAGAGCCTATTCATGACTCCAGAAACAGTTATCACCGTAGGAAAAGAGGCTCTGGAAGTCTGTGTGCTATTGCTTGCGGTTTTGCTGCTTCCCGCGCTGGCGGTTGGTTTGCTGGTGAGCATGTTCCAGGCGGCAACCCAGATCAACGAAGTCACGCTCAGCTTTGTGCCGAAACTTCTGGTCACATTGCTGACATTCATTGTCGCCGGGCCATGGCTGTTGGAGCGGTTGGTGGATTATATGCGGCGCTTGATAGAGAGTATTCCTGTATTGATAGGCTGAACAGGGGCGGGCTTGAATCCCGCTCCGCGCCCCTCACGAATGGCCTCTTACCATGCAATTTACCAGCGCTGAAATCGCCTCATGGATCGGCATGTATCTCTGGCCGTTATTCCGTGTTATGGCATTGGTGGCAATGGCTCCCGTGTTTGGCGCACAAAGCGTGCCGGTGCGCATCCGCGTGGGATTTTCCGTGGCCTTGACGCTGGTGATCGCCCCGGTGCTTCCTCCTGTCCCGGTAGTCGATCCTCTCAGT
Source organism: Gammaproteobacteria bacterium (assembly GCA_016191235.1). GTDB lineage: Bacteria > Pseudomonadota > Gammaproteobacteria > Ga007554 > LNEJ01. The sequence continues at coordinate 24,077 of JACPOZ010000056.1, read as the reverse complement.
TCTGCGGGATTGATGATTGTGATTCAGCAGGTGTTGATTGGCTTGGCAATGGGGTTTTCCTTGAAATTAGTGTTTGGCGCTTTTGTGTTGGCCGGGCAGTTGATAGGGCAGTCCATGGGGCTGGGTTTTGCTTCAATGGTGGATCCGCTGAATGGCGTACAGGTGCCGGTAGTGAGCCAGTTTTATCAGGTTCTTGTGACGTTGATTTTTCTCGCGCTCAACGGCCATTTGGTGTTGCTTGAAGTGCTCGCCGATAGTTTTCGTACCCTGCCTGTAGGCCCGAATGGACTGGCGATGAGTGGCGTGTGGGATCTCGTCATCTGGGGTGGCCAGATGTTTTCCGGTGCAGTGCTTATTTCGCTGCCTGCCGTTACTGCGTTGCTGGTGGCGAACATTGCCTTCGGTGTCATGACGCGCGCTTCTCCTCAACTGAATATTTTTGCGATTGGATTCCCGATCACGCTATTGCTGGGCATCGTTGTCATGCTTGTGACGTTGCCGGTGATTTCTCCTCAACTAAATAATCTCATGAGTGACGTCTTTGCCCTGATACAGAAAATGGTTGCGGGAGGTACGTAAGTCATGGCAGAGAAAGACAGCGGCCAGGAACGCACTGAACAGGCGACTTCCAAGCGCCTCCAGGAGGCGCGAGAAAAAGGGCAAATCGCCCGTTCCCTGGATCTCAACTCGACGGTAATGTTACTGGCCTCCGCCGGTGGATTCCTGGTGCTGGGTGGCCGGATAACATCGGGGCTGCTGGACTCCATGCGCCACAATTTTCACATCAGCCGGGAAAATGTATTTAACCCTGGCGCCATGTTGCAGCTTCTTGATCAATCCGTGGCGGACGCCCTGACTGCTTTGGCGCCTTTCCTTGTTCTGATGATAGTGGCTGCATTGCTTGCACCGCTGGCATTGGGCGGCTGGTCATTCAGCAGCGAGGCCTTGGGATTTAAATGGGAAAAACTTAGTCCGCTATCCGGCCTGAAACGTATCTTTGGCCCGCATGGTTTGATGGAGCTGGTGAAGGCGTTTGCGAAGTTCATGGTGTTGGGCGCTGCTGCCGTAGTGCTGTTATGGAACATGGCGGGGGATTTTGTCGGTCTGGGTGATGAGCCTTTGCCTAATGCCCTGGGCCATGTAGCGAGTTTGCTGGGATGGTCATTTCTTGCGTTAAGCGGCACGATGGTGCTGATAGCTGCGGTTGATGTGCCGTTTCAGATTTGGGATCACTCCCGAAAGCTCAAGATGACCCATCAGGAAATCAAGGAAGAATTCAAAGAAACGGACGGAAATCCAGAGGTCAAGGGACGCATTCGCAGTCAGCAGCGCGAGATGGCGCGCCGCCGCATGATGGCGGAAATTCCAAGAGCCGATGTGATCGTTACCAACCCGACCCACTATGCCGTGGCGTTGCGTTATGACCCGGATAAAATGCGCTCGCCGGTGGTGGTGGCCAAGGGCGCCGATCTTATCGCGTTGCAGATACGCACAATTGCCGTCACGCATCGTATCCCAATACTTTCCGCCCCTCCTCTGGCACGGGCGCTGCATCACAGTACTGAATTGAATCATGCCATCCCTGCGGGGCTGTATTTGGCGGTGGCGCAAGTGCTGGCGTATGTCTATCAATTGAAGCAGCGTCAACACTCTGGCGCTCAATATGATGAAACACCGCTAACGATGGCGGAATTACCAATACCGGATGAATTGCGGCGCGATGAGTAAGACCATTGCCTCATGCCGCCATTTTTAGGCTTAACAACGGATAAGCGACAGATGAACCAGACCATGATTTTACAAAGCCTGCGCGATTTCAGCCGTCGCGGCTTAGGTGTGCCGCTGTTTCTGATGATGCTTCTGGCAATGATGGTGGTTCCGTTGCCACCGCTGCTGCTCGACACATTTTTCACATTCAGCATCGCTCTTTCACTGGTCGTATTGCTGACAGGGGTGTATGTGCAGAAACCTCTGGATTTCGCGGCATTTCCCACCGTGTTACTGCTGGCTACGCTGCTGAGGCTTGCGCTGAATATTGCCTCCACTCGCGTGATATTGATGGAAGGACATACCGGGACCGGTGCGGCAGGTCACGTCATCGAAGCATTCGGCGACTTCGTGGTGGGGGGTAATTATGCGGTTGGCCTGGTTGTGTTTGCCATTTTGGTGATCATTAATTTTATTGTTGTCACCAAGGGCGCCGGGCGTATTTCAGAAGTAAGCGCACGCTTTACCCTGGACGCCATGCCAGGAAAACAAATGGCCATAGATGCCGACCTCAACGCCGGTTTGATCACGCAGGATGAAGCCAGGGTGCGCCGTGTCGAAGTAGTCCAGGAGGCGGATTTTTATGGCTCCATGGATGGTGCCAGCAAATTCGTGCGCGGTGATGCCATTGCCGGAATCTTGATTCTCTTCGTGAACATTATCGGAGGTTTTGTGATTGGTGTGCTTCAGCACGGCATGCCATTCAGCGAGGCCTTGCACAACTATACCCTGCTGACCATCGGCGATGGCTTGGTAACACAAATCCCGGCGCTGCTATTGTCCGTTGCCGCTGCGATCATGGTGACGCGCGTATCCAGTGCCCAGGATATGGGCAAGCAGATTCTCAAGCAGTTGTTCGATAGTCCGCGCGCATTGGCTGTGACAGCGGCTGTCATCGGAGCCATAGGATTGGTGCCGGGGATGCCCAATGTTGCATTTCTGTCATTGGCGGCTGCGGCGGGAGCTATGTCTTATATGATTGCGCAGCGCCAAAAAACCGCGCAAGCGCTGCCTGTGGTAGCGGAAAAACTGATCGAAACCACAGCCGAGTCACGAGATCTGAGTTGGGATGATATCGTGCCCGTGGACCCCATCGGCCTTGAAGTAGGTTATCGCTTGATTCCAATGGTTGACAAAAATCAGGGCGGGCAACTCATGGGGCGTATCAAGGGCGTGCGCAAGAAATTGACCCAGGATCTCGGTTTCCTCGTGCCACCGGTACATATTCGCGACAATCTCGATCTGGCGCCGAATGCTTACCGCATCACTTTACTGGGCGCTACTATCGGCGAGGCGGAGATCCATCCGGAGCGCGATCTTGCGATCAATCCAGGGCAAGTTTTCGGCACGCTGCAGGGGATGCCCGGCAAAGACCCTGCCTTTGGTTTAGAGGCTGTATGGATAGACCCATCGCAACGTGATCATGCCCAGACTCTGGGATATACCGTAGTTGATTCCGGCACCGTCGTGGCAACGCATCTCAGTCAATTATTGCAAAGCCATGCACAGGAATTGCTGGGGCGCGAGGAAGTACAGCAGCTCCTCAATAACCTCGCCAAAACCGCTCCCAAGCTGGTTGAGGATTTGGTGCCGAATACGGTGCCCTTGGGTGTTGTGCTGAAAGTACTGCAAAACCTTTTGGAAGAACGCATCCCGATCCGGGATATTCGAACGATTGCCGAAACATTGGCAGGGCATACGCCCAAAAGTCAGGATCCCGCCGTATTGACCGCTGCTGCGCGTGTCGCACTGAGCAGATTAATTATTCAGCAAATCAATGGGGTGGCTCCAGAGCTTGCAGTTATTACGCTGGATCCGGATTTGGAACAGATATTGCAAAACTCATTGCAAGCACCCGGTTCAGCAGGAATAGGTTTAGAGCCGGGCCTGGCAGAAAGGATGCACACGGCGCTGGAGCAAAGCGCACAGCGCCAGGAGCTTGCAGGACAGCCCGCAGTATTGTTGGTATCAATGCCATTGCGACTGCCTCTGGCTCGTTTGGTGAGGCACTCGATTCCAGGTTTGCATGTGTTGTCGTACAACGAGATTCCCGACAACAAGCAGGTCAGGATCGTGGCCAGTGTGGGCAAGTAATGCAGGCCGAATGGATTTTCGCCCTAAGGCTATACGGCTGGTTAGTGCGAAAGAATTCGCACCTGCCGATCTTATAATAAAAGGCATGTGGAATGAAAATGAAACGCTTTTTCGCCCCCGATATACGCCAGGCGATACGCAAAGTACGCGATGAACTTGGCCCGGATGCAGTGATACTTTCCAATCGGCGCGTCGAAGGTGGAGTGGAAATAGTCTCTGCTATCGACTATGACGAAGCCATGGTGAGCAATGCTGATCTTTTTTTTACGGCGCCAGATGTACCCCGGGTTTCTAATCAGTTTCAACCTGCTGTGGAGCCGCATCGCGGCACAACAGGAAAACAATCCTCTGTAGCACAACCTGCGCAATCACAAAAATCATTTTATGAAACCACTGCTGCATTGTCATCGGATCAGGATGATGAGGACGAAGCGGTAAGCCTGGATTATATGCCGGGACAGATTCTTGAAGAATCTCACAAAACAGATCGCAAAGACGGTGTTATTTCAACCGCCGCCCCAAAGCCTGCGCTGAATGAGATGTGGGCTGAACTCAGGAATTTGCGCGGCTTGCTGGAAAATCAATTGTCCGGTCTGGCGTGGGGTGATCTCACACGGCGTTATCCTCAGCAGGCTGAGTTGTTTCAGCGTCTGATGAGACTAGGGCTGAGCGCGACACTGTGTCGCCAGGTGGTGGATGAGATTCCCCTGGAAATCACACAGGCACCGCAGTTCGAGTTGTTGTGGCGGCGGGCTCTAGGGGTGCTGGCTCACCAAGTGCAGGTAACGGATGATGACATTCTTACCCAGGGTGGCATCGTTGCATTGGTGGGTCCGACCGGCGTCGGCAAGACTACAACTGTGGCCAAGCTCGCAGCGCATTATGCCTTGCGGCATGGTTCGCGCCATGTTGCTCTGGTGACAACCGATAACTACCGTATCGGCGCACATGAGCACCTGAAATCTTATGGAAGAATATTGAATATTCCCGTACGGGTGGCCAGTGATAAAGCCGAACTGCAACAGATACTGGCGGAGCTGAGTGACCGGCGGCTCATATTGATCGATACCGCCGGGATGGGCCAGCGTGATGTGCGGCTGTCCGCGCAGTTCGCTGTGCTCAATGGTAGTGGTGGGCGCACGCCGCGCATTAAAACCTACCTGGTGCTGTCCACCACTACACGACTGTCGGGTATGGATGAAACCATTCGCGCATTTCAGGGCATGACTATTGATGGCTGCATCTTCACAAAGCTGGATGAAGCCACCAGCCTGGGTAGCGCATTGAGTGTCGCCATTCAGCACGATCTGCCCGTTGCCTACATCAGTGATGGTCAGCGTGTTCCGGAAGATTTGCATAATGCTCGTGCTCATACCTTGGTGAGCCGCAGTGTGGCCATCATGCAACAAGCAGCGTCCTCGCTTGAGGATGAGGCGTTATTAGTACCGGTCGAAAAGGTGGCAAGACATGTTCACGTCTGAAGTGCATCGTGATTTGATCGGGGATCAGGCCGAGGGCTTGCGTCGTATGGCCCATCACAGGCCGGTGCGTGTTATCGCAGTTACCAGTGGCAAAGGCGGTGTCGGCAAAACCAATGTGTCCGTAAATCTTGGCCTTGCGATGGCCAACGAAGGGAAGTCAGTGCTGCTGATGGATGCGGATATGGGGCTGGCAAATGTTGACGTATTGCTGGGATTGCATCCCATTTACAATCTTTCCCATGTGATAAGTGGCGAACGTACCCTGGAAGAAGTCATTCTTCCTGCATCTAGCGGGCTGTCTATTGTACCCGCGTCTTCCGGTTTGAAAAGTATGGCGGAACTCAGTGCCGCACAGCATGCCGGTGTCATCCGCGCCTTTAGCGAATTGAGCCAAACCCTGGATGTATTGTTGATCGACACCGCTGCCGGTATTTCAGAAAGTGTGGTCAGTTTCAGCCGGGCCGCGCAGGAAGTCATAGTAGTGGTGTGTGATGAACCGGCATCACTGACGGATGCCTACGCTTTGATAAAGCTTCTTAATCGCGATTATGGCATGCATCGTTTCCGTATCCTCGCCAACATGGTGCATAGTCTTCAGGAGGGGCGTGAAGTGTATAGCAAAATAGTCAAGGTTGTGGATCGTTATCTCGACGCTACAGTTGATTTTATGGGCGTAGTTCCCTATGACGACTATCTGCGCAAAGCAGTCCAGAAGCAACGTCCGGTAGTCGACGCATATCCGCGCAGCAAATCTGCAATGGCATTCAAGAAACTGGCGCTAAAAGCCGATAATTGGCCTGTGACGGTGACAGCTGGGGGGCACCTCGAGTTTTTCGTCGAGCGGCTGATTCAGACCAACCAAAACTATAGGATGATGTCGCTATGAACGGAATCGCTATGTACGCCCGCACCAATACCGATGACAGAGACGATACTGTCGCGCAACACGCACCTCTTGTGAAGCGTATCGCCTATCACCTGATGAGCCGCCTCCCCCCCAGTGTACAGGCCGACGATCTGATACAGGCCGGCATGATCGGTCTTTTGGAGGCGTCACGTAACTATGATGCGACTCAGGGAGCAAGTTTTGAAACATATGCCGGCATTCGCATTCGTGGTGCGATGTTGGATGAAATACGAAAAAATGACTGGGCACCACGTTCCGTGCATCGCAAGGCAAGAAAAGTGGCGGAAGCCGTGCGCATGATAGAAAACATCAAGGGACGCGATGCGCGTGACAGCGAGGTGGCAGAGATTCTGGAAATGTCACTCGATGACTATCACCAGATGCTTCAGGATGCGAGCGGATATCTGGTAATGAGTTTTGAAGATATGGGGGTGGATGATGAGGCGGTAGCCTCACAGTTTGCCGATAAAAATCCAGGAATACTCGAAGGGTTGCAAAGGGATGATTTCAAGAAGAGCCTATCAGAGGCGGTTGCTGGATTGCCGGAAAGAGAGCGTCTTGTTATGGCTCTTTATTATGACGAAGAACTCAATTTGCGTGAGATTGGGGCTGTGCTTGGCGTCAGTGAGTCGAGAGTAAGCCAGATTCATAGCCAGGCCCTGATACGTTTGCAGGCCCGTCTCAGCCAATGGAGATCAGAAAATTAAGGAAGATCGATGGTTGGTAAATCATTAATCTCTCTTTGAGTTAGGATTGGAGGTTGCTTTGGACAAGAACATGAAGATTCTCATTGTGGATGATTTTTCCACAATGAGGCGCATCATTAAAAATTTGATGCGCGATCTTGGCTTTAATAATACCAGTGAAGCTGATGATGGTAAAACGGCGTTGCCTATGTTGCAGGCAGGCGGGTTTGATTTCCTTATTACGGACTGGAACATGCCTGGAATGCAGGGGATAGACCTTCTCAAGGCGGTGCGCGCCGATCCAAAGCTGGCAACGCTTCCCGTTCTTATGGTTACTGCCGAGGCAAAGCGCGAGCAAATAGTCGAGGCGGCACAGGCGGGAGTTAATGGTTATGTTGTAAAGCCATTTACGGCAGCAACCCTGAAGGAAAAGATAGACAAGATATTCGAGAGAATTGAATCGGCTAAATGAGTTTATTGATTTCATGATAATACCAGCAAGGATTAGTGATGAGCGAATTGAACAACCATATGGAAGAATGCCTGTCTATTGTTCGTGCTCTTTCCGAATCAATCGAGGAAGGCAATGAAGATGAAGTTGATCGTCTTCTTGATGAAATCACAAAATTACGTGAGTCATCTCTCTTTCAGGAGGTCGGAAAGCTTACCAGGCAGCTTCATGAGACATTAAATAGCTTTCAGGTTGATTCGCGCATTTTGTCGTTGGCTGAGAGCGATATACCGGATGCCAAGGAAAGACTTAACTATGTCATAACGATGACCGAGCAATCCGCTAACATAACGCTTAATGCAGTTGAAAAAGCCCTTCCAATTTCTGAACAATTGAAAGAGCAATCATCAAGCTTAGAGAAAAAGTGGGACCGTTTCAGGCAGCGCCAAATGCCTGTTAATGAGTTTAGAGAATTGAGCGGAGAAATTGGAGAATTTATGGTTTGGACGGCGCGCAACGCCGAGCATCTTCATGAGCATTTATCAGACGTGATGATGGCGCAGGATTTCCAGGATTTGACAGGTCAAATAATCCGCCGGGTTATTAATATGGTACAGGAAGTTGAAAGCGGCCTGGTTGAGCTTATCCGTATCTCAGGCCAAAGAATGATTACGGTGGAGAAATCGGGTGCAAATAAAAACTCTATTGAAGGCGATGGACCACGCATCCCTGGTTGTGAAAGCCACAAAGATAGAGTGTCCGGTCAGGATGATGTTGATGACTTGCTCTCCAGTCTTGGATTCTGAGGTTTCAAAAGATGGCGATTGATACGGACGATGACATTCTCCAGGATTTTCTGGTTGAGGCCGGCGAGATTCTTGAGAAGCTTGGCGAACAACTCGTGGATCTTGAAAGGTGTCCACGCGACAGCGATCTTCTGAACGCAGTGTTTAGAGGGTTTCATACGGTCAAAGGCGGGGCTGGATTCCTAAATCTGACTTCATTAGTTGCGGTGTGTCATCGTGCCGAGGATGTTTTCAATACTCTCCGGCAGGGAAAGCGCCTGGTTGATGCCCCGCTCATGGATGTTATTTTAACTGTCCTTGACCTTGTTAAGGCTATGATGGACCAAGTGCGATCTGGCGAAGATCCCTCGCCAGCCGATCCTTCATTGCTCAAAGAACTCGACGTTCTGGCGCAACCTCAGAACGATAGCGGAGCTATGGCTGATACGCCAGGCACATTTACAGCTATGCCTGAGCCTATTGCGGAGCCAGTTTCCGAAGTTATGGGGGACAATGTCGTTGAAGCCTCCTTGACCGCAGATTCGCCAGATCAAACGATAGTGGCCGCTGGCGGTGATGATATTACAGATGACGAATTCGAGGCTCTTCTGGATCAATTGCATGGGCAAGGAACCCACGCTGGCTCCCCATCAAAAAATACTATAGGTATCCCACCTTTATCGAGTACATCGCCTTCATCCGATATGATTACGGACGAAGAGTTCGAGGCGTTGCTTGATAAGCTCAATGGTGCTCCAGAAAAGCCACAGGATAAACCACTGAGTAAGCCTGTAATCCCTCCAATAGAAGAATCACGCACAACAGAGATCCAATCGACCACGACGGAAGACAAACCAGCGGCAAGTCAGCCGCCTGCTGCTGGCAAAGATGCAGCGCAGCCGCCCGCAGACACGACGGTGCGTGTCGATACAAAACGTCTGGATGACATTATGAACCTGGTGGGAGAGCTGGTGCTGGTGCGCAATCGTCTTGCCACCCTCAAGTCATCCATGGTTAATGAGGAAATGGCCCAAGTAATAGGGAACCTCGATCTGGTGACATCGGATCTTCAGAATGCTGTCATGAAGACGCGCATGCAGCCAATTAAGAAGGTGTTTGGCCGTTTTCCCAGGGTTGTACGTGATTTAGCGCGTAGCCTGAATAAAGAAGTGATATTGGAGCTTCATGGTGAGGAGACTGACCTCGACAAGAACCTGGTGGAAGCCCTCGCGGATCCACTGGTCCATCTTGTGCGTAATGCCGTTGATCACGGCATCGAATCCCCTGATGTACGGCTGGCGGCTGGCAAGCCGCGTGCAGGCACGGTAATTCTTTCTGCCCAACAGGAAGGAGATCATATCCTGTTGTCAATAGAGGAAGATGGTGCCGGCATGGATGCCGAAGTGTTGCGCCGCAAGGCAGTGGAAAAAGGATTGCTGGATCCCGAGGCGGCGGCTCGCCTTGATGACAACGGTTGTTATAACCTGATTTTTCTTCCGGGATTTTCCACCAAGGCACAGATTTCGGATGTGTCCGGGCGCGGTGTTGGAATGGACGTGGTGAAAACCCGCATTGCACAACTTAACGGTGTTGTTGAAATTGAATCAAAGTTAGGAAAAGGAAGCCGTTTTATTATCAAGGTGCCATTGACGCTGGCGATTATGCCGACATTGATGGTAATGCTTGGCCAGCAAATATTTGCAATGCCTCTGGTTAATGTCAGCGAGATATTCAACCTTAATGAGGCGCGTACCAACACGGTTGATGGTCGATTGGTCGTGATTGTGAGAAACAGGGCAATCCCATTATTTTACTTGCATGACTGGCTAGTAAAAGACACTGATTATAGCCACCGTTCGGAAGGCTATGTTGTGGTAGTCAGCGTTGGATCGCAGCGTATTGGCTGTGTTGTGGAAAATCTCATTGGGCAAGAAGAGGTAGTAATAAAACCTTTAGGGTCATTGCTGCATGGTACGCTGGGATTATCAGGCGCAACAATTACCGGAAACGGTCGCATTGCGCTTATTCTCGACTTCCCCGGACTTATGGATGCCTACGGTCATAGATAAGAGACCTCGTTGATAGGAGTTCATGATGAAGGTTCGCGTGTTGGTTGTAGATGACTCCGGTTTTTTCCGTAGGCGGGTGACAGAGATTCTAGGCGGAGACACTCATATTGAAGTTGTTGGAACGGCATCAAACGGGGTGGAGGCCATTGAGAAGGCCATCCAGCTCAAGCCCGATGTTATTACCATGGATATAGAGATGCCGGTGATGGATGGTATTACTGCTGTGCGTCGCATCATGGCTTCTAATCCTACTCCAGTGCTGATGTTTTCATCACTTACTACCGATGGAGCGCGCGCCACTCTTGATGCATTGGACGCGGGCGCCGTGGATTTCCTCCCCAAGCGATTTGAAGATCTCTCTCAGGATCGTGAAGAAGCAAAGCGTTTGTTATGTGCCCGTGTGCGCGCAGTCGGAGCGAGAGGAATGGCTCCGCACCAAGGAGCATTAAAGAAAGCACCTGTTGTATCCCAAACGCCAAAAACCGCTCGTGTTAAAGAAGAAAATGTTTCGTCCAGGGAGGTCATAGGCGTTTCTGTAAAAAAACACCCTGGAAACTGCAAATTGGTTGCTATAGGAACTTCAACCGGAGGGCCAGTCGCCCTTCAGCAAGTATTATCAAAATTGCCTGCCAATTTTCCGCTTCCATTGTTGCTTGTGCAGCATATGCCAGCCAGCTTCACTCCTGCATTTGCTCAGCGTTTGGATAAATTGTGTTCCATCAAGGTGAAAGAGGCCGAGGACGGTGATTTTCTGGCTGCGGGGGTTGCATTATTAGCTCCCGGAGGGAGGCAGATGCTCCTTGAGCAGTGCTCGGGGAATGTGTGCGTTCGTATTCATGATAGTGAGCAATGTCAGATTTACAAGCCGAGCGTCGACATCACGTTTTCATCCGCAGCCAAGATTTTCCCCGGACAGGTATTGGCTGTGGTTATGACCGGCATGGGTGCGGATGGTCGTGAGGGCGCACGTCTTCTGAAGCAGGGAGGATCGGTCGTGTGGGCTCAGGATGAGCAGAGTTGTGTGGTCTATGGTATGCCCATGGCCGTTGTGGAAGCGGGCCTGGCGGATCAGGTGATGCCACTCCAGGATATTGGCAACAATCTTGCGCATAGGAATTAGCGTGTGGATATTCTGACTGTTGTCGGTATTGTTTTGGCCTTTGGATCCATTCTGGGCGGAAATATCTTGGAAGGCGGGCACACTGGATCATTGCTCCAGATGACTGCCTTCATAATAGTCTTTGGCGGCACGGTAGGGGCCGTCATGATTCAAACACCGATGCCTACATTCATGAGGTCGCTCAAAATCGCATTGTGGGTTTTCCTTCCTCCAAAAATTGCGCAGAAAGAAATCATTGAAAAAATTGTCGGGTGGAGCAACGTTGCCAGAAAAGAGGGTTTATTGGGATTAGAACCATTAATTGAGGCGGAAACCGATCCATTTGCAAAGAAGGGTATGCAATTGCTTGTTGATGGTAGCGAGCCGGATGCGATAAGAGGAATACTGGAGGTAGAGCTTTCCTCCAAAGAACATAGTGATACCCAAGCCGCGAAAGTCTATGAAGGCATGGGTGGATATTGCCCCACGGTTGGCATCATTGGAGCTGTTATGGGTCTGATTCATGTAATGAATAATCTTTCTGATCCAAGCAAGCTGGGCGGGGGTATTGCCACAGCGTTTGTTGCAACAATATATGGCGTAGGATTGGCAAATCTTTTTATGCTGCCAATGGCAAGCAAGTTGAAGGCAATTATTCACGATCAGACACAATTCAGAGAAATGATTATAGAGGGAATTATATCTATTGCAGAAGGTGAGAACCCGAGAAATATCGAGACCAAACTCCATGGTTATTTACACTAAAATATAATTATATGGCACGGAAGAAGAAGCATGAGGAGCATGAAAACCACGAGAGATGGTTGGTTTCTTATGCCGACTTCATAACATTGCTTTTCGCATTTTTTGTTGTTATGTATTCAATATCATCCGTTAATGAGGGAAAGTACCGCGTATTGTCTGACTCAATGATTGCGGCATTCAGAGCTGCGCCGAAAAGTATTGAACCCGTTCAAGCGGGAAAAGAAGCGAAATCACCACGTGATACGACATTGGAGCAAAGAACGGATCCGAATGTTATCAAAAGACCACCGATGCCTATCCCACGTAAGACCAGGGATCAGCAGGACAAGATTGATGGTAAAAATGCCAGCTCTCCCGCTGTATTAAAAGCCATGGCCGATCAGATTGAGCGGGCGTTGGCAGGCCTTATTGCCAAGGATATGGTTTCTGTCCGGCGTAGTGATTATTGGCTTGAAGTAGAGATCAATACTAACATATTGTTCTCAAGTGGCGTATCTCGGCTGCAAGCTCAGGCTATACCTACCTTAGGTGAAATCGCAAAAATATTGCGCGATTTCCCTAATCCAATCAGAGTTGAGGGATTTACCGATAATCTTCCTATAAATACATTAATTTTCCCATCAAATTGGGAATTGTCTGCCGCGCGCTCTGCGAGCGTTGTCCATCTGTTTATGGATTCGGGTATTAGTCCTACGAGAATGGCGGCTATAGGTTATGGAGAGTATAGGCCTGTTGCGGATAACTCAACGGAGGATGGCCGAAACAAAAACAGGAAGGTCGTTATTGTGATACTGAATGACGAATCTTCCGAACGAATTTACGATAGAAGTAAATTATCATCATGGAATGGGAGTGATTCCTTAAAAACGAGCGGAGTCGCGCCCCAGCCCCCATCAGGGAAGCATGATTCACCAAAAAATAACCCACATGAGCCGGTTGATGTTACAGGAAAAGAAGTGACAGACAGGGGGTCTTTTTCCGTGATCGATCATCCTGTTAAAACTGCATCAAAAGCCCCTCGCGCACAGCCGAGTGATACCCATTTTAGTCAAGGAGGCGCGAAATGAAGGTCTGGGCGGTAGCGAATCAGAAGGGTGGCGTTGGCAAAACAACGACGGCTATTACTCTTGCTGGACTATTGTCTTTGCGTGGCTATAGAACATTGATGATAGATATGGATCCACACGGATCTCTAACATCCTATTCTGGATATGATCCTGATACGATTGAGGATGGCGTTTATTCTCTGTTCCAGAATCCTGATGTAATGATCGCATCCGTGATAAAGCGGACTAAATTTGATCGACTCTTTCTATTGCCATCCTCTACGGCAATTGCAACTCTTGATCGCCAGCTTGGAGCGCAGGGGGGGATGGGCTTGATATTGTCACGCACATTAAAGCGTGTCAGCTCACGGTTTGATTATGTGCTGATTGATTGTCCTCCTATGTTGGGTGTTCTGATGGTGAATGCGTTGGCCGCATGCGATCATCTGGTTATTCCCGTGCAGACCGAGTTTCTGGCATTAAAGGGTCTGGAACGTATGATGCATACCTTAAAGATGATCATGCGGTCACGCAAAACCCCGGTTCCTCATACCATTTTGCCTACAATGTTTGATCGCCGGACGCGCGCATCCCAGCAGAGTTTTCAGTTTCTCCAGGAGCGTTACCCCGTTGAATTATCCGAGGCCATTATTCCCGTTGACACCCAGTTTCGTGAAGCGAGCCGAGCAGGGTTGCCTTTGCCAATGATGATGCCGGATGCGCGGGGGGTCGGTGCCTATACCTCTTTATTGGACAGTCTTATGGGTCAAAATCCAGCAGGAGTAGTGGTGCAAGAGCAGGAACTACGCATGGCGGGGTCGTTATGAGCAACCCACGTTTAGCGCGCGTTCTCGAACAAGACACAGCCCTTACGGTCTATCTTGATGCCCTGTTGCAGGATGTCCCGGATTTTGAACCGGATGCGCCTTCTATTCCGGACCTCCCGGCTAGTTTGTCATCAGCCGAGATTGTTGTTGTGGAGCAGGCTGGAAGTGTTGCTCCGGACCAGCCGCATCAGGAGCAGGCGCAACAGGAAAGCAGTGAGTTCCCGGATTGGGCGTCCCCAGCTTTTAAGAGTCTCTTGTTCAGGTTGGATGGGATAACTCTGGCGGTTCCCTTGAGCAGGTTGAGCGGCATTGTCGATGGGATTGATTCCATTGTGGCTGTGCCAGGATATCCAAAACGGCTTTTGGGATTGCTTCCTTATCGTGGAACCAACGTCAAAATAATTGACATTGGTTATTTGATGGTGCCTGAAAACCGTCACCCACACGCTGAAATTGTTGAAAAAAAAACCTCCCGGCGTGTTGTGCTGGTTGATGATGCATCATGGGGGTTTGTATGCGATGAAGTCATTCAGGTGCTCACTCTGGATCGCAAAAAAGTGCGCTGGCGCGCAGACAGAACGCACCGCCCCTGGATGGCAGGGACGCTTATTGAGCACATGTGTGTGCTGCTTGATGTGGACAAATTTTCTCAAGAATTGGTTTGATCACTCATGGATTATTGAAGTTTTGTGGTGGGCATGATTAATGCTTGATGGTTAAGTGCGGCATTCCGGATGAACATATGGGGAATGATTTAATGAGGCAAGCTGAACAAACTGAAAACGACGCTATTTCGCAATGGGTTACGTTTTGCCTGGAGGGCGAAATGTACGGGGTGAATGTCTTGCAGGTGCAGGAAGTCCTTCGCGTCAACGAAATCGCGCCTGTGCCGGGGGCACCTGATAGTGTTCTTGGTATTATCAATTTACGCGGCAATGTAGTAACAGTGATGGATACCCGAAGGCGCTTCGGATTAAGGTCCAAGGAGTTGGATGATTCCAGCCGCATTGTGATTATTGAGGTTATGGAGAATGTGATCGGTATCCTCGTTGACAGCGTGGCGGAGGTCGTTTATTTGCGCACATCGGAAATTGAAGCTGCGCCAAATATCGGTAATGAGGAAAGCTCGCGTTATATTCAGGGTGTTTCCAATCGTGGCGACCAATTGTTGATACTTGTCGATCTTAATAAACTATTGAGTGACGAAGAGTGGAAGGATATGTCGATGGTCTGATGCGGCAGACTGTCTGCCAGGAGGCTCGGTGATGGCCAAGGTAGGTGATGTCAATCCGTTGTATCCTGTCTGGCCAACACGGCCTGTCGAGAAAGTCGATCCCAGGAAGCATCCTGCTGATCGCTCCCCGGCTCGTTCAGGCCGTGACAGGAAAGCGCCGGATGAAAAAGAAAAGGATGAGGATCAGCCCCCTCACATTGATGACTATGCGTAGTCCCTTCTATTGCTTTGCAGTACTATCCCCGCGCATCTATGCGCAAGGGGGCTTGCCATGAACATCGAGGTGACGATTCTAATTTTGGCCGGCCTGCTGGCGGTGATTGTGCAGGTCCCAGTATGGTTGAAAGTGCATCGATTAGACCTGCGTGTTAAACAGCGAGAGGCTGAAGTGCTGTCGCTGCAAGATGATTTGCGTGCCTTATGTGCCGGGGCGGCGGGGGTTGGCGGGCATGTGGAACGTATGGAACAGCAATTGCGCCGGCTGGCCGAACGACAGGACCAACTGGATTTGCGCGATCCCGTGTCGCAATCCTATGGACATGCCATCAGGCTTGTTCAGAAAGGCGCCAGTGTTGAAGATCTGGTGTCAGAATGTGGCCTGGTGAGAGGTGAGGCGGAGTTGCTGATGAGGTTGCATCGCCTCAGCGCGTAAGTCCATCAATGTAGGGTGCGCTGTGCGTGCCAGAATATTTAAAGAAAATTCCTCAAGCGATCCAGGTAACCAATCTCATCCGGCGCGGTATTATTGCGTTGCGCCTGCCAAATCATCTCCGCCAGGCATTCCGCCATGTGGTGTTCCACGGCATGAACATCGCGCAGGCGCGTCAGTAGTTGCTTGTATAGATCTCTTATCCCCACTGGGCGGTCTGTGGCGAGTTGTTCGCGGATGGCGATGTGCATTCCCATGTGAAGAAAGGGATTGGTTTGCCCTAGTTCCGGCAGATAATCCTTGTCCCGCGAGGCATCTTCATTTTCCATAAGTGCATGATATTCCGGGTGTTCAAGAATGACACTGGCGAGCATTTCCTCCAGTGGTTCCAGCGGTAACTTCTCACGGTGCTTGCGCCATGCTTCAAAGTAGACGCGGCGAAGCTGGTCACGGTTTTGTCCGAATAGCATGATGATTACTCTGTCTTGTCTGGATACTCACACAGGTCATGAATAATACACGAAGCGCAGCGTGGTTTGCGTGCGATGCAGGTATAGCGCCCGTGCAGGATCAGCCAGTGATGGGCGTCGTGCTTGAATTCATCGGGTATCACTTTCAGGAGTTCCTTTTCCACCGCCAGCACAGTTTTACCGTGAGCGAGTCCGATGCGGTTGGCGACGCGGAAAATGTGGGTATCCACCGCGATGGTGGGTTGGCCGAAAGCAGTATTGAGGATGACATTGGCGGTCTTTCTGCCTACGCCCGGCAGCTCCTCCAGTTCCTCGCGTTCTGCTGGAACCTGCCCGCCGTGTTTTTCCACCAGGATGGCGCACGTTTTTATGATGTTGTGCGCCTTGCTATTAAAAAGGCCAATGGTCTGGATGTGTTTTTTCAGGCCTGTTTCGCCCAAATCCAGAATGGCTTGCGGTGTATTGGCAACCTTGAACAGTTTTTCCGTGGCCTTGTTTACGCCCTTGTCTGTCGCCTGGGCAGAAAGAATCACCGCGATCAGTAATTCAAACGGTGTGGTGTAATTCAGCTCGGTGGTCGGGTGAGGGTTGGCTTCCTTGAAACGGGTAAAGATCTCGCGGCGTTTGCGTGGGGTCATGGGCGTCTGAGCGTTGTTTGAGGAGGCGGGCGATGCCCATCCTACGCCGCTGCTCCCGGTGAGTTCGTTGCCGGCATCGCCACGGCAACCGCACCACGACGCTGCTTGCGGCGTGCGTCGATGACATTTTTGAGTGCGATAAGCAGGCCCAGTCCGATGAAAGCGCCGGGAGGCAGGAGGGCGAACAGGAAGCCGCGGTAATCGTCGATCAGGGTAATGGTCATCCACTTGGCGCCCTCGCCGAACATTAGATGGGCCTGGGAGAATAGCGTACCCTTTCCAAGCGCTTCACGCAGGCCACCCAGCACCACCAATACGGCAAGAAAACCCAGTCCCATGGTAAAGCCGTCCAGCGCGGCGCGGCCTACCGTGGTCTTCGATGCAAATGCCTCTGCGCGGCCAAGTACAGAGCAATTGGTGACGATTAGCGGGATAAATATGCCGAGCACCAGGTACAGATCGTGGACATAGGCGTTCATGGCCAGTTCGATGGCGGTGACGATGGAGGCGATGACTACCACAAACACCGGTATACGCACGTCAGGTTTGACCTGATGGCGGATCAGGGATACCACGGCATTCGACAACACCAGCGTCACCAGTGTAGCAATACCCAGCCCCAGGCCATTGATGACGGTGCCGGATACTGCCAGCAGCGGGCATAAACCGAGGATCTGCACCAGCGCGGGGTTGTTATCCCACAGCCCATTCTGGGCGATTTCGCCGTAATCACCGGTGGAGCCATTATTTGCCATGGGGATTGACCTCCGTCGGAAGTGAGGCGAATAGCGCTTCGCGGTTTGCAGAAAAGTATTGTAAACACTTATGCACGGCCTTGACTACAGCGCGCGGTGTAATGGTTGCCCCGGTGAATTGATCGTATGCCCCCCCATCTTTTTTGACGCGCCACCCGGCGGTGTCGGGGTTCGACAGCGATTTTCCATCAAAAGCCGTGATCCAGCCGGAACGCTCAATCTCAATGGCGTCACCCAACCCAGGCGTTTCATGGTGCGCGATTACCCGTACTCCGGACAGTGTGCCGTCATAACGAATTGCTACCAGTAGTTTGATCGCACCGCTGTAACCGTCGGGGGCTATGGGTGACATAATCGCCGCCACAGGCGTGTCATTCAAACGCGCACGGTACACTGTGACAGGCTCATCAGTGCCGAGAAATTCCTTGGATGCCACTGTAATTATATCGGCGGAAATGTCGTTGTCATGCAGTGTTGAAGGCACCAGGCTGTTCAGGGCGCGCAACAGCGTCGTGCGTTCCTCGATGGCGATGCGCTCAGCGGTGGCGTCATGGGTGAGTGCCACCATTCCGGCGCCGATCACGGTGAATGCGCCGAGCAGCAGGGCCATTTGCAGCATGTGTTTTGGCAGGGACATGGCTATGAGAGCCTATCCGTGAATAAATCATCCCTGCGACGGGGGCCGGTTTTGCGCAGGGCAAGGAACGCTGAGAGTAGTGTGCTTGTTGCACATGAGCGAAGCGTGACGCCGCACTGCGCAAAACCGGCCCCGTCCCTTCGGGTTGCGCCCCAAAACACGCCATGCGGCGTTGCTCGACGCTCATTTGGAATAACCAAACATCGCGTCTCGCGCCTTGCCTGGCGTGTTTTGGGGCAGCAACGCAGGGATGATTTATTCACGGATAGGCTCTCAGTCCTTACGTTTTGCGCCGTGGCCGAAAACGCGCGAGTGGATGTAATAATCGATGGTAGGCGTCGCCAGATTCATCAACAGCACGGCAAAGGCCACTGCATCAGGATAACCTCCCCAGGTACGGATAACGTAGACCAGTACACCAATCAGCGCGCCGTAAAGAAGCCGCCCACGGGTGGAGGCGGGTGCAGTGACCGGGTCGGTGGCGATGAAGAATGCGCCGAGCAGTGTGGCCCCGCTGAACAGGTGGAAGAGTGGGGAGGGGTAGCTTGCTGGATTGATGATAAAAAAGATCAGCGCCATGCCCAGCAGCCCACCGATCATGGCGACCGGGATATGCCAGTTGATGACCCGTTTATAGAGCAGCCATAACCCACCCAGCATAAACCCCACGCTGATCCACTCGCCGCCCTTGCCTCCGAAATGGCCGAAGATGGGCGCGGCACTGATGATGTCGTCCACACTATGATCTAGTTTGATCTGGGTTTTCAGGGTATCCAGCGGGGTGGCCGTGGTCAGCGCATCCAGGCGCAGGCCATCGGGCAGCCCGCCGCCGAAGATGATGTGCAGCGTATCGAGGAAGCCCAGGCTATGCTGGGTTATCAGCATCAGCGGTGCCTGCCACGAGGTCATTTCCACCGGGAAGGAAATCAGCAGCAGCACATAGCCAACCATCGCCGGGTTGAAGGTGTTGTAACCCAATCCGCCATAGAGCTGCTTGGCGACAATGATCGCAAACGCCGTGCCGATCAGCGTAATCCACCACGGCGAGAGCGGCGGGATGGATATGGCGAGCAATACGGCGGTGACCAGCGCGCTGCCATCCGTCAGGAAGGGCTTGAGCGGTTTGTCGCGCACCGCCAGTATCGCCGCCTCGCAGCCCAGCGCAACAGCAATGGCGAACAGGATATTGATGACCACCCCCCAGCCAAAAAACCAGACATAGGCAATAAGGCCGGGGATGAGGGCATAAACCACGCGCAGCATGACGGTGGATACCGATGCCGGCATATGCGCGTGAGGGGAGCTGGGGGTTTTTAGTTGCATTGCGTCAGGGACCGGGAAACAGGTGCCAGGCCAATAATCCGATTTACCCCTTCTCCCGCCTTGCGGGGAGAGCGTAGCGAGGGGGGCGAAGCCGTTGGGGTGAGGGGGTATTTTCTCATTCTTCGCTCTTCATTTCTTCACGCTTCGCCTGTGCCCGCTCCATTGCCGCCACGATGGCCGCTTTTTTGGTATCGGAGGGATCTGTAGGGGCTGCGGTTAGCTCTTCTTTTTTCTGCGTATGCTTTGCCGCGCGCTCGGTCTTTTCGCGCTCAATGCGTTGCAGGCGAAATTCGTAGCGCAGGCGGGCGGCCTCGGCCTTCTGTTTTTCGCGCTCCTTGGCCCAGATCTCAGTCTTGGCGTAGCGGTAATAATGCACCAGCGGGATATTGCTCGGACACACATAGGAACAGCAGCCGCACTCGATGCAGTCAAACAGATTATATTCCTGCACCTTGTCCAGATCCTTGGCGTGGGCATGCCAGTAGAGCTGTTGCGGCAGCAGGTTGACCGGGCAGGCATCCGCGCACGCCCCGCAGCGGATGCACGGCATCACAGGCTGTTGCGGCAGGCTGTCGGCGGCGGTCATGGCCAGGATGCAGTTGGTGGTCTTGATCACCGGCACGCTATCGCCTGGCAGTGCGAAGCCCATCATCGGCCCGCCCATGAGCAGGCGCTCCAGCGTGCCGGGATTCCAGCCGCACTCGTCGAGCAGATCCTTCACCGGCGTGCCGATCAATACTTCCAGGTTACGCGGCTGGCTAATATTGCCGCCAGTAATAGTCATATAGCGTGAGATCAGCGGCTCGCCATATTCCACTGCGCGGTACACGGCGGCGGCGGTGCCTACGTTGTGACACACTACTCCGATATGAATCGGTAGCCCGTTGCTCGGCACTTCCATGCCGGTGAGCACCTTGACCAACTGTTTTTCACCGCCTGCCGGATAGATGGTCGGCACCTGCACCACCTGGATGTCCGTCCCCGCCGCAGCGGCGCACATGGCCGCATAGGCGTCGGGCTTATTGTCTTCGAGCGCGACAACGCACTCGCGCGCATGCAGGGCGTGGCGGATGATGCGCAGGCCGGCGATGATGTCGGGCGCACGTTCGCGCATCAACATGTCGTCGCAGGTGATATAAGGTTCACACTCCACGCCGTTGAGGATAAGGGTATTGACCACCTTGCCGGGGCCGGGATTGAGCTTGATGAAGGAGGGGAAGCCCGCGCCGCCCAAACCTACGATGCCCGCCTCGCGGATGATGTTGCGTAACGCGCTGGGATCGAGCTGCGTGTAGTCGCCGTGCGTCTGCAGTGGAGTCCATCGGTCTGCGCCGTCGGTTTCGATGACGATGCAGGGAGCACTCAGGCCCGAAGGATGAGGCACAGGCATGTCACCGATCTCGACCACGACGCCAGAGCTGGGGGCATGTACCGGAGCGCTGACAAAACCCTTGGCGTGCGCAATCATCTGCCCTTTTAGCACCTGATCGCCGACCTTAACGACGGCCTCGGCGGATTCGCCGATATGCTGGTGCAGCGGCAGGATCAGCCGTTTGGGCAGGGGCGCTCGCCGCACCGGGTGATGAGTGGATTCCTCTTTGTGCGCTGGCAGATGGATGCCGCCGTTGAATTTCCAAAGGCGCCTGATCACCCGTGTGCGCCTTTCAGAGCGGTCGGCTGCGGTTGTTCGTCGGGAAATGTCCATGTCCACTGCGCGATGTTCGGTTTGAGCGGCACCATCTCAATGCAGTTGACGGGGCAGGGTGCGACACACAGTTCGCAGCCGGTGCATTCCTTGGCGATGACGGTGTGCATTTGCTTCGCCGCGCCAAGGATGGCATCCACCGGGCATGCCTGGATGCACAGCGTGCAGCCGATGCAGATGGACTCATCAATGACCGCCACCATCTTGGGCTTGACCTCGCCGTGTTCCGCGCTCAGCGGCTTGGGGTCGCGGCCCAGCAGATCGGCCAGTTTGATGACGCCTGCCTCGCCGCCGGGCGGGCACTGGTTGATGTCCGCCTCGCCCTTGGCTATTGCCTCGGCGTAGGGGCGGCAGCCTGGATAGCCGCATTGGCCGCACTGGGTTTGGGGCAGGATGGCATTGATCTTCTCGGCAAGCGGGTCGCCCTCGACCTTGAAGCGGATCGCGGCATAGCCCAGCACCAGGCCGAACGCGACCGCCAGGGCGCCTAACGCAGTGATTGCTACGAACAACCCACTATCCTCGAACCAAGCCCGCAAAGCCCATGAAAGCCATCGACATCAGCCCCGCCGTCACCAGCGCAATCGCCGGCCCCCTGAACGCCACCGGCACATCTGCGACGATAATGCGTTCACGCATCGCGGCGAACATGATCAGCACCAGGGACGAGCCAACCGCGCCGCCAAAGCCGTACAGTGCCGACTGGAGAAAACCATGCTGCTCCTGCACATTGAGCAACGCCACGCCCAATACCACGCAATTGACGGTGATCAGAGGCAGAAAGATGCCCAGCACCTGATACAGCACTGGGCTGGTCTTGTGTACCACCATCTCGGTAAACTGCACCACCGCCGCGATCACCATGATGAAGGCGATGGTGCGCAGATATTCCAGCCCCAGCGGCGCGAGCAGGTATTCATTAACCAGGTAACTGCTCACCGAAGACAGCGTGAGTACAAACGTGGTGGCCAGCCCCATGCCCGTGGCGGTCTCCAGCTTCTTCGACACGCCCATGAACGGACACAGACCGAGAAACTTCACCAGCACGAAGTTGTTCACCAGCACGGTGCTGACAAGGATGAGCAGGTATTCTGTCACAGATAGCCCTAAAAACAATGTGTGTTGGGTCCGCCGCGCTTGACCCGATCTACATCCTAGTGGTCTGCTTTGTAAATGGCGGAACAAATAAAACGGATGGATTTTGGCGCAGGGCAAGGCGCAACGACGAGACATAGCCGTAGCTCTGGCGAGAAGTTGCAACGCCGCCATGCGGCAAAAGACGCCGTTTTATGTTTCGTTATTTACGAAGCAGACCACCAGATTAATCAACGGTATATTATCCGCCCTCTGCGAACCCTATACAACCCGGCAACAACGTGGGTTTTGTGCGGTATACCCTGCGGCGGCTGCCGCTCGCGTTGATTCTTCTTGACAACGCCCCCGCCTCCGATTTTATATTCGACCCGCACCTGTAAGCGCATTAAAAACAACCAGATAACAAGTATCTCCCATGTCACTTTTGACGCTCAAAGCGTCATGGGCAGTTACCCGGGGGGGTAAAACATGACCACAATAACAACCGCCCGCGCCTTTGGCGCGGCTATCGTTCTCGCTGTGCGCAATGTCTTGGCTCGGCCACGGGCCAACCCTCCCTCCCGTTTCAGACGAGCAGGGTGCGCCATGCGCACCACCGTTCTGGCGCCGCGACTGTTCCCGTTGCTTGTGTTGGCTGCCCTTACCGCCCCCGCTTTTGCCGCCACCAGCAATGTCGGCGCCACCGCCGGCAGCTTCGCCGTCGGCCCCACCGGCGCGGCGGCGTATACCATGCCCATCGCCGTCCCGCCCGGCGTCAACGGCATGCAACCCGCCCTCGCGCTAGCCTACAACAGCCAGGGCGGCAACGGCCTGGCCGGCATGGGCTGGGGCCTGGCGGGATTGTCCGCCATTCACCGTTGCGCCGCCACTATCGAGCAGGACGGCTACAAGGGCGGCGTCAATCTCGACGCTAACGACCGCCTCTGCCTCGATGGCCAGCGCCTCGTTCCCCTCGACGGCAGCAGCTACTGGGCCGCCAGCGAATACCGCACCGAGATCGAAACCTACACCCGTATTGCGCCCTTTAACGGCGGCTACCGCGCCTGGACCAAGGCCGGCCAGATCATAGACTACGGCGCCACCGACAACGCCCGCCAGCAGGGTTCCGCCGGCGCCGTCATCAGTTGGGCCATGAACCAGGTGCAGGACAGATCCGGCAACTATCTCGCCGTCACCTACAACAAGAACGCCGCCAATGGCGAGCACTATCCTCAGCGTATTGATTACACCGGCAACGTCAACACTGGCCTGGCTACTAACCGCTCTGTGGTGTTCAGTTACGAAGGCCGTTCGGATATTGAAACCGCCTGGGTCGGCGGCGCGAAGACACAGACCAGTGTGCGTATGAATCGGATACAGACCTTTGTTGGCGCGGTGCTGGTGCGTGAATATCGGTTGGCGTATGACGTGAGTGCGGCGACCGGGCGGTCGCGGTTGGTGAGTTTGCAGGAGTGTGCGGGGGATGGGGTTTGTTTTGGGGCGGCGAGTTTGGGGTGGCAGGAGGGGGGAAGTAACATAACTTCTTGGAGCGGGTGGAGTCCAGCTTCAGGGGCTGGCAACTTTGAGCTTGACAGATGCAAAACACTTCAAGCAG
>JACPOZ010000055.1 GCA_016191235.1 Gammaproteobacteria bacterium | reverse complement strand
GAGGAATAACGGGATATCTTGGCCACCAGCAGCCAGGTGGCGAGCGCTGCCAGCCCGACCATCCACGACATCCCTAACAATACACCGAGCGCCGTCGCCACACCCTTGCCGCCGCGGAAGCCAAAGAAAACGGGATAGAGATGCCCGAGAAAGGCGACGATGCCCGCCAAGGCAAGGGTCGCATCATCCATGCCCAACACACTCGCCGCGATCATGGGAACAACCCCCTTGAGCGTATCGCCAAGCAGCGTCAGCACGGCGGCTTTCTTGCCGCCCAGCCGCAGCACATTGGTCGCGCCAGGGTTGCCTGAACCCTGGGTGCGCGGATCGGGCAACCCCATGATCCTGGAGGCGATGATGGCAGTAGATAAAGATCCCAGCAAATAGGAAAAAACGATCAGGGGAATGGCGGCGGTCATGGGATATTTTAGTGTAGTATGTGAACCCGAATGTTTTATAAATTCGCGCGCCCTCGCTGGTCTTTTGATTGCCATGGTACAATGTTCAGTCGGCCGTATGAATCACTACGGCGCTCCTTCACATTGTCCCCTATCAATCAAAATCCGGCGCGATCATCACGCGAATTTATAAAACATTCGGGTTGGGTCTCTTAAAAATCGCATCCATGCTTTTTTAAGATCACCCTATATCATGAGATCTCTGGGTAAATCGGAGATCTTGTTTTTGTAATTGCGGACGTGTTTCATGGACATTATATATCTTCGCGACCTGCGGATCGAGACCGTTATCGGCATCTATGACTGGGAACGGCGCATTAAGCAAACCCTCATCCTCGACATCGAAATGGCGACGGATATCCGCAAGGCCGCACAGACGGACAGCATCGAAGACACCCTTAATTATAAAGCTGTGGCCAAGCGCCTCATCGAATTTGTCGGCAACAGCGAATTCCAGTTGGTTGAGACGCTTGCCGAGCGCGTTGCTGAAATCGTGCTGAACGAATTCCATGTCCCCTGGCTGCGCCTGCAAGTCAACAAGCAGGGTGCGGTGCGCGGCGCGCGCGATGTCGGTGTGATTATCGAGCGTGGCGTGAGGGGTTGACATGCCGCGCGTCTATATCAGTATCGGCAGCAACATCGAGTGCGACACCAACATCCGCTCCGGTGTCGCTGCGCTGCGTGAGCATTTCGGCGACCTGACCCTGTCCACCGTGTACGAAAGCAAGGCGGTTGGCTTTGAGGGTGATGATTTCTACAACCTGGTGGCGGGGTTTGATACAGGGCAGGGCGCCATCGCCGTCAACGGCGTCCTGCGCGACATCGAACACCGCCATGGCCGGGTACGCGGTGGCTCGGGATTCAGTTCCCGCACACTGGATTTGGACATGCTGCTGTATGACGACCTTGTAAGCCACGAGAACGGCCTCGCATTACCGCGCGGCGAGATCACCAAATATGCCTTCGTGCTGTGCCCGCTGGCGGAAATCGCCGGACAAATGCGCCATCCTGTCGACGGTGCGAGTTATGCGGATCTCTGGCGGGAGTTCACCCTGAAGGGGACAGGCCAAACGTTATGGCCGGTCAACTTCCAGTGGTGAGCTGTGTTCTCTTCACGACATAGATACAGGTAAACAAGAAAATGGCTGACAAAAACATATCAACCCAGGAAAAATGGGACACCATTTATAGCAGCGCTGAAAAACAGCCGAAAATGGCATCGGAGGTGTTGCGCGAAAACTCGCACCTGCTGCCCACCTCCGGCAAGGCGCTGGACTTTGCCTGCGGCTTGGGAGCAAACGCCCTGCTGCTCGCCGCGCAGGGGTTGGAGACCCATGCCTGGGATATCTCCGAGGTCGCCGTCACGCGCCTGTCGGAAGAGGCCACGGCGCGGGGGTTACACATCCATGCCGAGGCCCGTGACCTGGTGGCACAGCCGCCGGAGCCCGAAAGTTTCGACGTGATTGTGTCCTGCCACTTTCTTGAGCGTCCGCTGAACCCCCATCTGCTGGCGGCACTGCGGCCGGGCGGGTTGCTGTTTTACCAGACCTTCACGCTGGAACGG
>JACPOZ010000032.1 GCA_016191235.1 Gammaproteobacteria bacterium | reverse complement strand
TGAAATTGATTTTGCGTAGCGTTCTGGTGGCGGGTATGAGTGCCATGCTGGTACTGCCTGCCTGGGCCGGAGATGTGGTGGTGATCGTCAACAAGGGCAATACCAATGCCGTGGATAAGGCATTTATCGTAAAAGTTTACACGGGCGAGGCGAAAGCCTGGGCGGATGGCGGTCCGATATTCGCCCTCGACCAGGGAGAAGACAGCCCGATCCGGGCGGATTTTTACAGCAGCATACTCGGCAAAAGCCTTTCCAATATGAAGGCGCTGTGGGCGCAGAACATCTTCGCCGGCAAGGCGCTGCCGCCCAAGGTTGTCGATCCGGACGCCGAGGTCAAGAAGGTGGTCAGCGCCAACAAGCATGCCATTGGCTATATCAGCGCATCAAGTGCGGACGACACCGTGAAAGTTGTCGTTAAGTAATCCCCCCACTGCTGCGGAGCGCTGCCTGAATTGCGGCGCTCTGCGGCCTTTTTTAGTCTGGCAAGGCGGGCGTTGTGTGTGCCCATGCAGATGTAGGTTGGGTCAAGCGAAGCGGACCCAACATTAATTCCAGGTTGCAATTTGTTGGGTCCGGAACTTGCGCTCCTTGACCCATATATGGTCTCCTCCCATTTTGCAAGACACCGTACACACTCTGATAGTGATCGATGTGCTCTTCCATTCGACGAGCTGTTCATAGCCCCGCGCCAGCAGCGCACGGAACAGGTCGCTCAGTCCATTCCCGGCATCCTCCAGCAGCAGCGGGATGCCGCGCCTCACCGTCGCCACGCCTTTGTTCATGACGATGCCGTACTCCGCCACCAAGGCAGGCAACTGGTTGCAGAGCGCGGTCTTCTCCTTGACGCGCTGCTGACGCAATCGGTGCAGCGCCTGGATGTCCTGCTACTCCACCACCGTCTTGATGCCGACGAACCGCATCCCCGGCCGTGTGCCGCCTCGGCAATCGCGCGGGCATCGTTGTAGTCGTTCTTGTTGCACTTCACATAGGGCTTCACAAACTGCGGTGGGATCAGCCTCACCGGGGGCACCCGCTTTTCCAGCGCGCCCCCCCGGTAGTGCGCACCCGCACACGCCTCCATCGCCACCCGGCAGGGTTCGAGCTGTGCAAAGTACTCCCGCATCTGGTTGCGCCGCAACATCCGCTTACTGGTCTCCCGATGCTTCTCGTCAAAGCAGACGACATGGAACACGCTCTTTGCCAGATCCAGCCCAATCGTTGTAATCTTCATCTCGGTCTCCTCTCCCTTCGTTTCGATGGTGTGTTACAGCTCCATCGTGGCGCATTTGACGCCGGTTTAGAAGGGGGAGGAGATCATCACATCAACCTGCTAACTATCACGTAGCCGCCGAGCTTGAACTCCCGCCCGAAGGGGGTCAGTTGCGGGAATATCGTGTGGCAGGCTGAACATTCCATGCCTGTTTGCCGACCGAAGATCGGCACGGCCTGCGCGGTGCCGGAGATGCCGGTGACGAGGGCACCCAGCAGCAATCCCATGACGACGGTCTTCTTGTCGTTGATTTTGACTGCAAACATCGGCGCCAGCCATGGAAGCGACGCGTAAGCGAGCGATGGCTGGCAACCCCCGGATAGCCTCTGTCTCTTGATCACAATTTGGATGAGTAATATGCTGCAAGCCTTTAAAAGTCAAAGAGGAAGCGATGGAGATGTTTCTGA
>JACPOZ010000031.1 GCA_016191235.1 Gammaproteobacteria bacterium | reverse complement strand
GGACTTCGCCATCATGGACAGCATGGGCTGGGTGCAGCATAAGCTGGGCAATAACGAAGAGGCCATCAAATGGCTACGCAAATCCTTCGAGCAGGGCCAAGACCCGGAGGTTGCCGCACATCTGGGCGAGGTATTGTGGGTAACAGGCGATCAACAGGGCGCAAAGGAAGTATGGCAGCGCGCCGTCAAGACAGCGCCTGACCACAAGGCATTACTCGAAACAATGCGACGCTTTGGGCAGTGAAACCAACCGCGGCGCTCCATTGGCTGTCAATGTGCGGCCTTGCAGTTGCGCTAGCGGCCTGCGCCACCAGCCCGCCTCGCCTCCCAGCCACCGCGCCAGCGGACCTCGCTGCGCTTGAGCAGGCCCGGCAGCAGACGCTTGCAGCGCTGCATGACTGGACGCTCACAGGCCGCATCGCCGTGCATAACGAGAACGAAAACTGGAGTGCGACCCTGCGTTGGACGCAGCAGGCAGAAGCCTATACCCTCAACCTGATAGGCCCACTGGGACAAGGTGCGGTGCAGATCACAGGAGATCGGGGTAGCGTGTTAATGCGGCTCGCCGACGGCCAGTCCTATGCAGCGGACAATGCGGAAACCCTGCTGCGCGAACACGCCGGCTGGAGCGTGCCGGTAACGGGCTTGCGTTACTGGGTGCGGGGCCTGCCCGATCCACGCACCACTGCGCAAAAAGGCCTGGACGAGGCAGGCCGCCCCTTGTTTTTCGAACAATCCGGCTGGCGCATCGAATATGCGCGCTATGCCCAGGTCAATGGCATTGATCTGCCGCACAAACTGACGCTCAACAATCCCCATCTGCAAGTACGCCTGGTAATCGACCGCTGGGAGCTGGGTTAATGGCATGGCCAGCGCCGGGCAAGCTCAACCTGTTCCTGCATATCACAGGCCGTCGCGCTGACGGCTATCACCTGCTTCAAACGGTATTCCAGTTTATTGATCGCTGTGACTGGCTGTATTTCGATGTCCGCGACGATGGCGTGATCCGGCGCATCACCGATGTGCCCGGCGTACCCCCAGAACACGATCTGACAGTACGCGCCGCACGCCTGCTGCGAGAGGTGTCAGGCCTGGCTCTAGGCGTTGATATCCGCATCGAAAAACATTTACCGATGGGCGGCGGGCTGGGTGGAGGCAGCTCCGACGCCGCCACCACCCTCGTCGCCTTAAACAAGCTGTGGGGGCTGAATTTGCCGGTTGAACGGCTTGCGGCACTGGGCCTGCAACTCGGCGCGGATGTGCCGGTATTTGTGCTTGGCCATGCCGCCTGGGCCGAAGGTGTAGGTGAACAGTTGACGCCGGTGGACCTGAAAGAACCTTGGTATCTGGTCGTCGCCCCCCCCTGTCACGTCTCAACCGCCAAGATATTTTCCGCCCCGGAATTGACACGGAACCTCCCAGCCATCAAAATAAGCGGCTTTCTCTCCGGCGAAGCCATAAACGTCTGTGAGCCGGTGGTGTGCAAACACCATCCGCAGGTCGCCGAGGCATTGCGCTGGCTGTCGCAGTTCGGGCAGGCCAGAATGACCGGCACCGGGGCATGCGTATTTGTGTCTTTTGAAGATGAAGAAGCCGCCCACCGGGCGCTGCAACGCCTGCCGCCAGCCTGGCAGGGTTTTGTTGCGAAAGGGATGAATCAATCCCCGCTATTTACTGTTTAAGAACTAATTATTGGGGTGTCGCCAAGCGGTAAGGCACCGGGTTTTGATCCCGGCATTCCCAGGTTCGAATCCTGGCACCCCAGCCATACATGAATGTTGCGAGAGGGCCTACTGTGACCGACAGCAGGATGATGGTCTTCACCGGCAACGCCAATCCACGCCTGGCGGAGGATGTTGTCAGCCACCTGAACATGCCTTTGGGCAAAGCCAACGTGGGCCGCTTCAGCGATGGCGAGATCATGGTCGAGATCATGGAGCACGTGCGCGGCAAGGACGTATTCATCGTCCAGCCGACCTGCGCACCGACCAACGACAACCTGATGGAGTTGCTGGTGATGGCCGACGCCATGCGTCGCGCCTCGGCGTACCGGGTCACCGCAGTGATCCCCTATTTCGGGTACTCGCGGCAAGACCGGCGCCCCCGGTCGGCACGTGTGCCGATCACCGCCAAGGTGGTGGCGAACATGATCAGCAGCGTCGGGGTGAACCGGGTGCTGACCATCGACCTCCACGCCGACCAGATTCAGGGCTTTTTTGATCTGCCGGTGGATAACGTATACGCCTCGCCGCTACTGCTTGGCGACATCTGGCGCCAGGAACACCCGAACCTGATGGTGGTATCACCCGACGTCGGCGGCGTGGTCAGGGCGCGCGCCATGGCCAAACACCTGGAAGCGGATCTGGCGATAATCGACAAGCGCCGCCCGCGTCCCAACGAGGCCAAGGTGATGCACATCATCGGCGAGGTGGAAGGCCGCACCTGCGTATTGATTGATGATCTGGTAGATACCGCAGGCACGCTGTGCCAGGCTGCATTGGCACTCAAAGAACACGGCGCCACCAAGGTGGTGGCTTATTGCACGCACCCGGTATTGTCAGGGCGCGCACTGGAAAATATCGAAAACTCCGTGCTGGATGAGATGGTAGTCACCGACACCATCCCGCTCAGGCCCGAAGCCCGTGCGTGCCGCAAGATCCGCCAGATGAGCGTCGCCACCATGCTCGCCGAGACCATGCGCCGCGTCAGCGCGGAAGAATCGGTCAGCTCGCTTTATATGGATTAGTTTTAGTTATAGCAGGGGCGGGTTTACAAGCCCGCCCCTGCACATTGCCTTCCCTGGTCGCAAGGGAGGGCGTTTTCAGCAACCGTGGAGAAACACTATGAGCATCAATTTTGAACTGGTCGCCGAAGCACGTCATGACCTGGGGAAAGGTGCGAGCCGCCGCCTGCGTCATGACAACAAAGTACCCGCCGTGCTGTATGGCGCGGATAAAAATGCCACCTATATCAACCTCAACCATAATGAGGTTCTCAAGAGCCTGGCGCACGAGGCGTTTTATTCTCACGTTTTGACCATCAACATAGATGGACAGACGGAGCGCGCCGTACTCAAGGATGTGCAAAGGCATCCCAGCAAGCCACGCGTCATGCACATGGACTTCCTGCGCATTAACGAAAACGAAAAAATCCGCATGCACGTTCCCTTGCACTTTATCAATGCCGACATCGCACCCGGCGTGAAGCAGAGTGGCGGCATTGTCTCCCATCTCATGATTGACGTGGAAGTCACCTGCCTGCCCAAGGATCTGCCGGAATTCATCGAAGTTGACCTGAAAAACCTGCATGTGAACGAGGCAGTGCATCTGTCCGATCTCAAGCTGTCGACGGGCGTGGAAGTCGTTGCACTGACCCACGGCGCCGAGCACGACCTGCCGGTAGCATCTATCCATATACCGCGCGGCAGCGTGGAAGAAGCGGCTGCAGCCGCGACGCCTGCCGCAGGTTGATTTATCGCGCACTTTCCCCCTCTCCCGCTTGCGGGAGGGTTGGGGAAGGGAAGTAAACGCGCAACATCAGTTATCAGGCAAGGCCAAAGTGCTATTGCATAACCACGGAAAGAACGACGTTGTCGGCGCCGGTTGATCTGATTGTCGGCCTGGGCAACCCTGGCGGCAATTACGACCAGACACGGCACAACGCCGGCTTCTGGTTTGTTGACGCCCTGGCACGCCAGGGCGGCACGTTCAGACCCGAGTCCAAGTTCCAGGGGGATGTCTGCAAGGTCTCCCTGGCGGGCCACGACTGCTGGCTGCTCAAGCCCGCCACCTTCATGAATCGTAGCGGGCAATCGGTGGCTGCCCTGGCGGGCTTTTACAAAATTCCAGCAGAAAACATCCTGGTCGTGCATGACGAACTTGACCTGCCACCCGGCGTGGCGCGCCTCAAACAGGGCGGAGGGCATGGCGGACATAACGGCCTGCGCGATATTATCGCCCGGTTAGGTGCTAATTTTATGCGCCTACGCATCGGCATCGGCCATCCCGGCAGCAAGGAACAGGTCATCGACTACGTGCTGCAGCGTCCCTCGCTGGCGGACCGGCAGCAGATCGACGCAGCCATCGACGCCGCGCTCGCCGTGATGCCGGAACTGCTATGCGGCGAGGTACAGCGGGCGATGAACCAGTTACATAGCAAATCAGCCACGGGGGAGTCCTGAATGATCCCTGCGCCGCTCATTCTCAGCAACCCTTCCGTGCTTTTCATGGTTTACATGGCTCAAAGGAAAATTTATGGGTTTCAAATGCGGCATCGTCGGCCTGCCCAATGTAGGCAAGTCCACCCTCTTTAATGCGTTAACGAGCGCGGGCATTGCGGCGGAAAACTATCCATTTTGCACCATCGAGCCAAACGTCGGCGTGGTGGCGATGCCGGACCCGCGCCTCGACGCACTGGCGGCCATTGTTAAACCGCAGCGTGTACTGCCCACCACCATGGAGTTCGTGGACATTGCGGGCTTGGTAGCCGGCGCATCCAAGGGTGAAGGACTGGGCAACAAATTCCTCGCCAACATCCGTGAAACCCAGGCCATCGCCCATGTGGTGCGCTGCTTTGAAAGCAGCGACGTGGTACATGTGGCGGGCAAGGTTGATCCACTCAGCGACATCGAGGTGATCAACACCGAACTGGCGTTGGCAGACATGGACACGGCGGAAAAGGCGCTGCTGCGCTGCGCCAAGGCGGCAAAGGGCGGCGACAAGGAGGCCGTAGCGCAAAAGGCCGTGCTGGAGAAAGTGCTCGCCTGCCTCAACGAGGCCAAACCGATACGCTCGCTCGGACTGGATGCGGACCAGCAGCGGCTGTTGCGCGACCTGCACCTGCTCACCGTGAAACCGACCATGTACATCGCCAATGTCGCGGAGAATGGTTTTGCGGATAACCCTTATCTCGACCAGGTACGCGCCTTCGCAGCACAGGAAGGCTCCACGGTGGTGCCCGTGTGCGCCGCCATAGAGTCCGAGATTGCGGAACTCTCCGATGCCGAAAAGGGCGATTTCCTTGCAGATATGGGGCTGGATGAGCCAGGCCTGAACCGCGTGATCCGCGCTGGCTACCAGTTGCTCGGCCTCCAGACCTACTTCACCGCCGGCGTAAAAGAAGTGCGCGCCTGGACCATCTCAATCGGCGCCACCGCACCCCAGGCAGCGGGCGTGATCCACACCGACTTTGAAAAAGGCTTCATCCGCGCCGAAGTAATCGCCTATGCCGACTTTATCGCCGGCAAGGGCGAACAAGGCGCCAAAGAGGCCGGCAAGTGGCGCCTGGAAGGCAAGGACTACATCGTGCAGGATGGCGATGTCATGCATTTCAGGTTTAATGTGTGAGTCTTTCGTTTCAACATCCAGAAAATACGGAGTATTGAGTTAGCAGGCACCCCTTATGCCACATGACACCCTGATCGACACCAGGATCAGAACCGCGAAGCCCGACGTCCGCCCCCTACTTGGGGGATGGCGCCGGGCTTTTCCTTTTAGTGCGGCCAACTGGCGAAAATTTGAAACACAACGCGACCTAAAGCGTCGAGAGTTACTCCAAAGACAGGGCGAAACTCCAGCTAAGCGTGATAATCTGGTTGATAAACTGGAAAAGCAACTCCTGCAACAGGTGAACAAACGATACTGGCATTTGAATGGAGGCTGCAATGAACCGATCACGCGTCCTTGAGCTGCTCACCCAGAGCAAACCAATATTGGCGACCCGATACGGGGTGACGCACCTTGCCCTGTTCGGCTCCACCGCACGCGACACCGCGCGGAACGATAGCGACATCGACATCTTGGTCGCATTCGACGGACCGGCCACATCTGAACGCTACTTCGGCGTCCAGTTCTATCTCGAAGACCTGTTCGGCTGCCCGATCGACTTAGTGACCGAAAAGGCCCTGCGCGCGGAGCTGCGTCCATTTATTGAAAAGGAGGCAGTGCATGTCTGATGCCACGCAGCGCGAATGGCGGTTTTACATCGATGACATGATCGGCTTTGCCGAGAAGGTCGTTGCCTACACCCAAGGCTTGGATCAAGACGGTTTCGTCGCCAGCGGGCTTAATTACGACGCTGCTGTGCGCAACCTGGAACTAATCGGCGAGGCCGCCACCCATATTCCAGATGGCGTTCGACAGGCTAATCCGCAAATACCATGGCGGCTCATCATTGCCACCCGCAACCGGCTGATCCATGGCTATCTCGGCATCGGCATCGACAACGACACGCTGTGGAGCATCATCCGTAGCGACATTCCCACCCTGCTCCCTCATTTGATCGTGCTCAAGAGAAAACTGACATGACAGAACCCACCATCACCTGCCCCAACTGCAAAACGGAAATCAAGCTCACCGAATCGCTGGCTGCACCGCTGATTGAATCCACCCGCAGACAGTTTGAGCAGCAACTGGCGCAAAAAGACAGCGATATTACCAAACGTGAACAGGCCATACGTGAGAAGGAAAAACAACTTGCCGACGCAAAAAACACGCTTGATGAGCGAGTGGCCGATCAGGTTGAAGTGCAACTGAAAAAGGATCGTACCCGAATCACGGCGGAGGAAGCCAAAAAAGCCAAGCAGGCCGCTGCAACAGACCTTGAACAAAAAACCCGCGAAGTCGCTGATCTGCAAGAAGTGCTGAAAAGCCGTGAAGAAAAGCTTGCCGAGGCACAAAAGGCGCAGGCCGATCTGATTAAAAAACAGCGCGAACTGGACGATGCCAAGCGTGAACTGGAACTCACCGTTGCAAAGCGCGTGCAGGAAGGACTCGACGCCACCCGCCAGCAAGCCAAAAAAGAAGCCGAGGACGAACAAAAACTCAAAGTAATGGAAAAAGAACAGACCATTGCCGCGATGCAGAAACAGATCGAAGACCTCAAGCGCCGTGCCGAACAAGGCTCGCAACAATTACAGGGCGAAGTGCAGGAGCTGGAACTTGAAAACCTGCTGCGCAGCAAATTCCCCTTCGATGCCATCGAGCCTGTACCCAAAGGCGAATATGGCGGTGATGTGCTGCACCGTGTTGTCGGTGCAGGCGGCCAATCTGGCGGCAGCATTTTGTGGGAGTTCAAACGCACCAAAAACTGGAGCGACGCCTGGCTGGTAAAACTTCGCGGTGATCAGCGCACCGCCAAGGCAGAAATCGCCGTGATCGTGAGTCACACCTTGCCAAAAGGCGTTGAAACCTTTGAAATGGTCGAGGGCGTCTGGGTAACCCATCCCCGCGCCGCATTGCCGGTAGCCATGATCTTGCGCCAGTCATTGCTCGATCTTGCCCTTGCGCGGCAGACCTCCGAAGGCCAGCAGACCAAAACCGAAATGGTCTACCAATACCTCACCGGCCCACGCTTCCGCCAGCGCGTTGAGGCCATTGTCGAAGCCTTTTCCACCATGCAGGAAGACCTCGACAAGGAAAGAAAGGCAATCATGAAGCAGTGGGCCAAACGCGAAGAACAGATTATGCGCGTGATGGGGGCAACAGTGGGCATGTATGGGGATTTGCAGGGGATTGCGGGGAAATCGTTGCAGGAGATTGAGGGGTTGGAGTTCCCAGCATTGGAAGACCAAAGCGACGAGTGATTAAGGTTAGCCTGATGAAGGTGCACAACGGAAATAGGAATGGGGGACTTTATGCTTGAACGGATCGCCGAAATTCAAGGCATTGGCCTTTTGCATGAGGCGAATGGCAAACCCCATTCATGCAGCAAAACGACACTTATCTACGCCGACAATGGGCGCGGCAAGTCCACTTTAGCGACTGTTCTTCGTTCTGTCTCCACCAACAATGCGTCCCTAGTTAGCGCCTGCAAGACAATTGATGGAACGCTACCTCCGAAAGTCATTTTGCAATTCGAAAACGGACATAAAGTCACTTTTGAGAATGGCGCCTGGTCTGAACAGCGCCCTGAGCTTTTTGTGTTTGACGCCGACTTCATAGGGCGCAATGTTCATTCGGGCGGATTGGTCAATACTGATCATCGAAAAAATTTGTTGGAATTCGCTCTTGGCGAAGCAGCCTTGGCGGCGCGAGACAACGTAGATAAGTCGACCGCCGAGGCGAAGACAGCGGCAGAAGATGTCCAAAGCATCCAGGGACAACTCTCTGGGCATCACCAAGGTTTGCCCCTCGCTCAATTCGAAAAGCTACAGCCGGTCTCCGAAATAGATACAAAGCTTATCGAACTCCAGAAACGTTTAACGGCTGCTAGCAATGTGGCGATGATTCAAGCGAAACCGGTTCCCCAGACGATCGCCGAACCAATATTTGATCTTGACAACCTGTTTGCGGGCTTGGCGCTCTCTTTGAATAACGTTCACGCTGACGCCGAAAGCGTGGTTAAGCAACATATTGCAAAATTGGGAGGAAAAGGGGCTGAAAGTTGGTTAAGCCAAGGTAGGCAATTTGGGAATGGTTCAACCTGCCCATTTTGCGACCAAAACATTTCCAGCAATGATCTGGTAAAGGCCTATCAGACCCATTTCAATGCGGCATACGCCGATCTGAAGAGCAAAGTAGCTGCCCTCCAAACGAAAGTTGAGGTTGCTGCAGCGGCAAGCATTGTGGACGGCTTCACCAAGAGCGTGAAGGTGGCCGCTGCTCAAGCGGAAGCTTGGAGTGAACATTTGCCAACGCAAGCGATAGTGTTTGACGCGTCGGCCGCAGACTCTACCTTGACTGCGGTTCGTGATTTTATGACTGACTTGGCCCGCAGGAAGAAGGCTGCACCTTTGGAATCGCTAGGTAGCGCAGAGGATAAGGCCAAGGCAGCTATGCTTTGGGATCAATTCTTAGTGCACATTCGCGCTGCAAATACCGCCATCCAAGCGGCGTCGGGGCTTATCGGCGGCTACAAGGCTCAACTTAGTACGGACAACGCCGCACTGTTGCAACAACAAATTCAGCAGCTTCACGCGACAAAGCGCCGTCATGATCCAGCAGTCATTGGCCTGTTTACACAACTCGCTACCGCGCGAACAGACGCGGAAACGGCGGAGAAAACAAAAAAGGCGGCGCGCGAACATCTCGACACCCTGATGACGGAAACATTAGGTAGGTATCAGAAATCAATCAATGAGCTACTGGCGAAGTTTGGCGCGTCATTCACTATTAGAGGACTGAGTGCAAACTTCAGAGGAAACGCTCCACGCAGCGAATACGGATTGTTACTCAGAGGGAAAGAGGTTCCTCTTGAGGGAGGGCCACCCTCATTTGCAACTGCACTTAGCGAAGGTGACAAACGAACATTGGCATTCGCGTTTTTTATTGCCTGCGCGCTCGATGACCCGAATCTGGCTCATCGAATTATTGTGATTGATGACCCGATGTGCAGC
Source organism: Gammaproteobacteria bacterium (assembly GCA_016191235.1). GTDB lineage: Bacteria > Pseudomonadota > Gammaproteobacteria > Ga007554 > LNEJ01. Next base: position 26,876 of record JACPOZ010000031.1, on the reverse strand, counting down.
TTGGATTTAAATCGAAGGCAATACACCCGAACCGTCCTCAAGAAGATTCGCTCAAAGGCCTCGCAATTGATCGTGCTTGCGCATGACCCATATTTCCTTCGCGACCTGCGCGATGCGCTTCGGAAAGAAGATAAGGCTTCGCCCGTTGAATTGTTTCAGCTTGTTGGCGCACAAAACAACTATACCGACTTTGCATCTCTTGATATCGATAAGGAATGTGAGTCTGTTTATTCACAACACCATCGATTGCTGAATGAGTTCTCGGAAGGGAATAGGGGTGATTCACGGTCAGTCGCAAAAGCTATTCGCCCCATGCTCGAAGGTTATCTACACCGCAGATTTCCCGGCCTGCTCCCAAAAGATCATTTGTTTGGGAAGGTCGTGGTGCTTATTCGAAATTCGCTCGCGACTAGCCCGCTATCCCATGCAAAAAACCTAGTGGATGAGTTGAATGAGATAAACGAATACGCCGGTCAGTTTCATCATGACACCAATCCAGATGGGGCAGATTCGGTCACTATTACAGCGGCCGAATTGAAGACCTATGTGGATCGCGCATTGTCTGTGGTCCACAAGGGCGCCCCATGATCGGCGAACGTCGCATAGCAAGGCCGGAAAATAAAGAATGACAAGACAAGAACTGGAACTCACCTGGATTGGCAAGGACGCGCAGCCAAAACTGGAGTCGCACATTCTGTTGGGGGATACTGAAAAGTCCGTAGTCCATAGGTCGGGTTAGCGCAGCGTAACCCGACAAGGGAATGGCAATGAGATATCGGCGATCTTTCATACCCGGCGGTTCATTTTTCTTCACCGTTGTGACGGAACAACGGCGGCCAATATTGGCCTCGGCGGAGGCGGTGGGGGTGTTGCGCGAGGCGATACGAAAAGTATGTTAGCAACGCCCATTCACACTCGATGCGATGGTTGTGTTGCCTGATCATCTGCACTGTATCTGGACAATGCCACCAGATGATGCAGACTTTGCAACACGGTGGCGATTAATCAAAACCCGGTTCACCAAGGATTGCAATCCGGCGTTACGTGGCGTGGCTAATGCCTCCCAAACCAGGAGGCGTGAACAGGCGGTATGGCAGCACCGCTACTGGGAACATCAGATCCGTGATGAGGAGGATTTTGCCCGCCACGTTGAATACATCCACTTTAACCCTGTGAAGCATGGTTTGGCATCTTCACCGCTGGAATGGCCGTATTCGAGTTTTCGGCGCTTTGTGGACGCGGGTGTTTATACGGTGGACTGGGGACGTGATGTGGTGGAATTGGAGAGGGTGAGTGCTGAGTGATTGCGTCATGGCTTGCAGGGAAATTGTCGGGTTACGCTGCGCTAACCCGACCTACGAACTGCTTCTTATTGGGGAGGATGGAGCAAACCTTATCAGTCGCTCGACCCCAATTGCATTTATTGCTCGGGGACAATATTGGGTTAATAACCATGCTCATGTGCTTGATGGCATTTCTGAAGAGTTCCTTCGATTTATTGAATTGCACATAAATGCGATTGACCTGAAGCCCTACGTCACTGGCACAGCTCAGCCAAAGATGAATGGCATCCCTATCGCGTTGCCACCCCTCGCCGAACAACACCGCATCGTCGCCAAGGTCAATGAACTGATGGCCCTATGCGACCAACTGGAAACCCAGCTCACCACCGCCCAATCCGACAGCCGCCGCCTGCTCGAAGCGGTGCTGCATCAGGCGCTATCACCATGCCATGAGGAAGAAGGCTGGGAAATAAATTAATATTACCATTGGTTATTAATGTATGGACAAATAATGATAACCTTGATTAAACTCTATCAATATGGACCCTCTACATAACCCTTTCTCGCCGGGTGCGGGCTCACCGCCACCCGAGCTCGCCGGTCGAGCCCAGATTCTGGAGCAGGCTCGCATTACCTTGGGACGTATCAAGGCGGGCCGGCCTGAACGAAGTCTGCTGATTATCGGACTCCGCGGTGTCGGCAAAACTGTGTTGCTGAACAGGATTCGCGAACTCGCGGAGCAGATGGAATACCGGACAGTCTTCATTGAGGCACACGAAAACAAGCCGCTTGCCGCATTGTTGTTGCCGCCGCTGCGCCAGTTGCTGATCACGTTGGACCGGATGGCCAATGTCAGCGAGAAGGCCAAGCGCGGTCTACGCGTGCTCAAGAGTTTTTTCAACGGTGTGAAGCTCAAGTACCAGGATATTGAAATCGGTATCGACATTGACGCCGAACCCGGCATCGCGGACAGCGGCGATCTCGAATCCGATCTTTCGTCGTTGTTTATCGCGTTGGGCGAGGCCGCAGCCGATCGTGGAACCGCAATCGCGCTCATTGTCGATGAACTCCAATATCTGGGCGAGGACGAACTCAGCGCGCTAATCATGGCGATGCACCAGATATCACAGCGGCAGTTGCCCGTGGTGTTGGTCGGGGCCGGGTTGCCACAACTCGTGGCGCTGTCCGGCCGATCCAAATCCTACGCCGAACGCCTGTTCCAGTTCCCCGAACTCGGTCCACTCCAACCGGAAGACGCCGCTGCCGCGTTGCAGGAGCCGGTTACGGAACAGGGTGTTCGTTTTACCAGAGAATCGTTGACTGAAATCATTCGTCAGACCCAGGGCTATCCCTATTTTCTGCAGGAGTGGGGCTATCAGGCGTGGAACCTTGCCGCCCAATCACCGATTGAAATCGACGTCATCCGGCAGGCCACGCAGGAATCCATCAAACGGCTCGACGCCAACTTCTTTCGCGTCCGGTTCGACCGCCTGACTCCGCGCGAAAAGGATTATCTGCGCGCGCTAGCCGACTTGGGCGAGGGTTCGCAACGGTCGGGAGATATTGCAGAACGGCTGGGCGTCAAAGTGCAGAGCGTGGCGCCGACCCGCAATAGCCTGATCAAGAAGGGCATGATCTACAGCCCGGCACATGGAGATACCGCATTCACCGTACCGTTGTTCGGCGAATTCATGAAGCGCATCATGCCGGACAGCGTGCAGAAAACCGGCAATATGCCTTCATGACGGCCTGACTGTCTCGCATCCCACGGGCAACCCCCCATGGCCAACCCACCTATGCAGCAAAAGGCCGCCACACCGTGGCGGTGAAGGTGATCGACATCTTCGGCAATGACACCATGGTACTGGTGCCGGTGAATGTCGGGTGATGCAATGGCAACCTGGCTGATCCGCGCCGGGCATGACCCAGTCCGTAGGTCGGGTTAGCGCAGCGTAACCCGACCTGCGAACTGGTGCTTTTCAGCATTGCGGGCTTTCTCGTCACTCCCCCGCTAATCAAAAAAATCGCCGCTGGCCTGATCTACGAGAAATTTCAGCGCCGACTCGTCATTTCAGGCATGACCCTGAGCATCAAGAAAATTACCAAATCTGGGTGGGCAGACGCAGGAAAAGAGGTTATAATCTCCGCCCGCTAGTGCTTGGCTCATGGTTACCTGAGACTTGCTGCTTGTAAATTCCCGTTTGATAAAATGGCTACGTAGCTCAGCTGGTTAGAGCGCGGCACTCATAATGCTGAGGTCGGTGGTTCGAGTCCACCCGTAGCCACCACATTCCTAAAAAATCCGGATCCATCATCATGGAGTTCAGGAATCACACGTGATCAAAGCTATCCTCACCGATATCGAAGGCACCACCTCCTCGCTGTCCTTCGTAAAAGATGTGCTTTTCCCCTATGCCAGGGAACGCATGGCGGATTTTGTGCGCGATCATGCGCATGATGCGGCGGTACGCAAGCTGTTGAACGACGTAAAGCATATTGTGGAACGTGACCTTAGCGACAATCAGGTCATCGAGCAGCTCATCCGCTGGATTGATGAGGACAAAAAGATCACGCCCCTCAAGGCTCTGCAGGGAATGATCTGGGAGGACGGCTACCGGCGCGGCGCCTTCAAGGGCCACGTCTATGAAGATGCCGTGCGTAAACTCAGAGAGTGGGAAAACCAGGACATAAAACTCTATGTCTTTTCCTCCGGCTCCGTCCATGCTCAAAAACTGCTTTTCGCGCACACCGAATATGGCGACCTGACGCCGCTATTTTCCGGGTATTTCGACACCACAGTGGGCAACAAACGAGAGGCGGCCTCCTATCACGCCATCGCAGAGGCCATCGACACCGATCCCAGCGAAATCCTGTTCCTCTCCGACATCAAGGAAGAGCTCGATGCGGCTCACGCGGCGGGGATGCAGACGGTGTGGCTGGTGCGGGAAGGTACACTCGATGCGGCGGCGGAGCATCGGCAGGTTGCGACTTTTGATGGTTTATTGACCGCCGGCAAAAAAAGCGTATAGTCAAAACCGCACTTATTTTAGGAGGCTCTGAATAAACCAGAGCTTCCTTTAATGGGTTCGGTGGACTCAGCAACTTGCCGGAACATTTTTTTGCCACCATCTATCCCAAGGTAGATCGGTGGTGGCATTGCTGTCTTTTGAGCAATAATATATTTAGATTAAGACCAAGACTAAAGATTAAGTAAAAAGATGCCGCTAAAGGATTTACACCCCACAGCTATAGAGGAGGAGCACTGCAATGACTGATTTCAGCAAAATGAACAGAAGAGAATTTCTGGGCATCACGGGCAAGGCGGGACTGGCGACCCTGGTAGCCAGCGCCGCAGGGGTTTCCTTCGGCATGGTGCAGGTCGCAGAGGCCGCGGGCAACAGCCGGCTTACACCGTTCCGGTTTGCGATCCTGACCGATGCGCATCTCTACGACATCCCTGATCACAAGTTCGACGGTATCCTGAAAAAGGCTGTCGATGACGTCAACAACATGAATCCCCTGCCGGATTTTGTCGTCTATCTCGGCGACATCGGTCAATCAGGCAAACGTACCGAACTGGAGAAGGGTAAGCGGATACTCTCCAAGCTAAAAGTGCCACTCAAGGTTATCCCCGGCGAACACGACTGGTATCTGGACATGGGCCAGGCATGGCGCGACCTGTTCGGCGGACCGACCTGGTCCTTCGATCACAAAGGGGTTCACTTTATCGGCATGAACTCTATTCTGGTGCGCGATTTTTGGACGATGAAGGGTCTGACGCCGGATGAAAGAATGGGCTTCATGGAGGAACTGGAGTGCCATCATTGTGGCCTGTGGGGTGTCCGTGAAGAGCAGCTTGAATGGTTGAAGAAAGACGTCAAAAAACTCAAGCCCGATACCCCGGTGGTTGTCTTCACTCATTCGCCGCTGTGGGATTATTACCCGCGCTGGAACTTCCAAACCGAGGACGCGCCGCAAATCCGCGAGATCCTTTCCGGCTTCGAACGGGTGATGGCATTCCACGGTCATGTGCATCAGGTAGTGTATAACCGGATAGGCAACCTGTCCTCCGTGGGCACCCTGTCTACCTCCTGGCCCTGGCCCTACCCTGGCGTCGAACTGCCCTTCCCCGACATCAAGATGAATCGCGTCGATCCAGGCGACATTCTGGACGGCCTGGGTACGCAATACATTGACCTGGAAAAGGAATTCGCCGGTGCGCTGCATTATGATACGTGGGCGGATCTTCTGCCGGAAGGCGTCAAAAAAGGCGTCAAACTTTAAGGAGGCATGTCAATGAAATCAAACACCAAAGGCCGTTTATTCGCGTTCACCGGCACCACCGTCGCTATCGTTTCCTTTGCCTTTCTTGCCATCGAACCCGCGCAGGCCAGAAAGCCGTTTACCCAGGACGAGCTGGCGGCCCAGTACAAAGACCTCATGGCGACTGTAAAAGAGGGCGATGACCTGTGGCATAGCGCCAAGCTCGGCAAAAACGGGCTGGCCTGCGCCAATTGCCACCCGGATGCGGCGGCGTCCAATCCCCACACCTTCCCCAAGTGGCAGGCCAATCTGGGACAGGTGATTCCACTGCGCGACATGATCAACTGGTGCATTCAGGTGCCGCTGGAAGGACAGGCGCTGGACGCCAACAGTAAGGAAATGAAGGCGCTGGAGGCCTATGCCTTCTACATGCACCGTGGCTTCAAGCTCAAACCAGGCGAGAATACCAAGCAGCATCCGCCGGTCGAAGTGCGCAGCGGGGCGGGCTATCCATAATCCTGCCAAACCAGAGGCCGCCCGCTTCACGGTCATGGGCGGCCTTTTTCTTGAAGAACGAATACCAAGGAGTCGGATTATGGCGGCAAAACACCTCTTCTTCCTGTGCGCGGCAGTGGCTTGCACCGCGCCAGCCTGGAGTTATACCTGCGATACGGGATCCCGTCCCATGTCCACACCCACCGAGCGCTTCAAGGATAATGGCGATGGCACGCTAACCGACAGCCAGTCGGGGCTAACCTGGATGCGTTGCGCACTGGATCAAAGCTGGGATGGCGCGACATGCAAGGGCATGCCGGGTGGCTATACCTGGCAGGGTGCCCTGGATGCGGCCAATCAACTCAACAAAAAGGGGGGCTATGCAAAGCATAGCGACTGGCGCGTCCCCCACATCCCCGAGCTGGCCATGATCGCGGAGCGGCAGTGCGCCGATCCCCGCATCAACCTGACACTCTTCCCGGCCACCCCCGCCGCCCCGTTCTGGTCCGCCACGCCGCGCAAGGGTTTTGACAATGACGCCTATATCCTGAGTTTCGGCCCGGAGGGCGCAACCGCCGGTGACAAAGGGGAAGCGCGCTTCGTTCGCTTGGTGCGCGGCGGCAAAGGCACACAACACTAACCTCTTCCCTTCCCTCCCCTGCCGCAAACCACGATAATAGAGTGAATAGCTGATAGGGGCCTCACTCTTGACTAGCGGGAACATCATGAAAAAAAGCGTCATGGCTATTTTCTTCGGGCTGGCATTCGTGCTGCTGTTCAGCAGCCAGGCCCATGCGGCGGGAAAGAACGGAATCACTCTCGTCTATACCGGCAATCTCGACGGCGAGCTGGAGCCCTGCGGGTGCAGCCTGGAGGGGGATTTCGGCGGCATCCGGCGCCAGGCCACCATGATTAACCGTTTACGCAAGGAAAAACCTGGCCTGTTCCTGGTCTCGTCCGGTGGCTTCTTGCGCAGCGAGTCGGGGCATGACCGGCTCACCGGGGAATACATCCTCAAGGGCATCAAGATGCTCAACTATGACGCCCTTGGCGTGCAATGGACGGATCTCGCCTACGGCACGGATTTCATCAAGCATGATACGCTGCCGTGGGTGGCGAGCAACTGGAGCGATGCCGCCTTCCAGACCGAACGGGACATCACACGCAACGGCAGGACACTGGCCTTTTTTAGCTGGATAGACCCCCGCGAGTCGCCTCTCCAGCAGATGGGTGGAGTCCACACGATGACAGCGCCGGGCAGCGACGGCTCAGCGCTGGCACCCGCCCTGCAACACGCCAAGCAAGGCGGTGCGCTCACGGTGCTGGCCACTACATTAACTCTGGATGACGCGCGCCGCCTGTTGCCGTTGCAGCAGGTGGACATCCTGTTGATCCGCTCCGCCTATGAAAAATACAGCGAACCGAAAAAGGTGGACAACACCCTGGTATTGCAACCGGGATCGCGCGGCATGCGCCTGGGACGGCTCGACATCGCGCTGGACAGCGCGGGGGCAATTCAGTCCTGGAAGCACAAGATCATCCCGCTGCCCAAAACTATCCCCGACGCGCCGCGCCTGAAGGCCTGGTACAAGCAATACAACACCCAGGTCGAGGCGGATTATCAAAAGAGCGTAAAGATCACCAAGGCGCAGCAGGCGGGCGAGAGTCCTTATGCCGGAGCGCAGGCCTGCCAAAGCTGCCATGCCGGGCAGCACAAGATCTGGCACGCCAGCCGTCACGCCCATGCCTATGGCACGCTGCGCCGGGTCAACAAGGCGTTCGATCCCAACTGCATCGTCTGTCACACCGTGGGGTTCAACAAGCCCGGCGGCTTCATCGACGACGATACTACCGGCAATTTGAGCAATGTGCAGTGCGAGTCCTGTCATGGCCCTGCCCAGGCACACGTTGCCTCAGGTGGCACGAAGCCTGTGGGAAATGCCGATTGGCCACGCGAAAAAATGTGCGCGCAATGCCACACCCCAGCCCATAGCCCGTCGTTCAACGTCGACACCTATTGGCCGAAGATCAGGCATACACGCGAGGCGGCGCGGTAGTAATGATCCTTAAAACCTCTTTTTATCCACGAAAAACACGAAATGCACGAAACAAAAAGATGAGTTGCTTTAGAAATTTACCGGATGGGTGATAAGCAATATAGCAATATGGGTTTGAGTATTTTCGTGTTTTTTCGTGAATTTCGTGGATAACTGAGTTTTTTAGGATGATTAGAGAATCACCCGCATACTCTATTCGGGAAAGTGCCAAGGCAAGGCGCGTCTGCCTGAAGATTTCGCCGCTGGGACAGGTGGAGGTGGTGGTGCCGCGTGGCTTTGATCATCGCCGCATTCCAATCCTGGTGCATGAGAAACAGGCATGGATTAACAAGACCCTGCAGCGGGTCAACGAACAACGGCAATGGCTAGTACCGAACGCTCACGACACCCTTCCCGATACGATAGCGTTGCATGCCATTGATGAGATCTGGCAGGTCGAATACCAGGCCGTTGAGTCAAGCCGCGTGACATTGTCGCAAAGTCATGGTGCGCGGCTGATCGTGCGCGGTGCTGTGGACAACACCTCATTGCGCAAGTCCGTGCTGAGGCTGTGGCTGGCACGCAAAGGCCAAACGCACCTGCGGCCCTGGCTGGAACAGATCAGCCGTGAAACCGCCCTGCCCTTTCGCCAAGTGCGTATCCGAGGACAAAAAACCCGCTGGGGAAGCTGCTCCCGCCAAAAAAACATCAACCTCAACTATAAATTGCTGTTCCTGCCCGCGCCGCTGGTGCGTTGCGTACTCGTCCATGAACTGTGCCACACCATTCAGCTCAATCATTCGCCGAAGTTTTGGGCGCTGGTGGAAAAAAAAGAACCCGGCTACAAAGCCCTCGACGCCGAACTGCGCACAGCGCGCCGCCATGTGCCAGGGTGGGTGGAGTGAACTGCCCATCTACCCCGGCCGGACAATCTTACCGGTTGCGACATCGCGGATCTCGCTGGGATTTCTCCGAGGGCCTATCGCGCCGGACAGGATGCAGTCAATAGTATCGCCGAAATAACCACGCACCTGCAAGGCGTTGCGCGCGGGTTTGCGCCCGCCCGGATTGGCGCTCGTGGAGACAATAGCGCCACCGAACACCCTGCACAGCGCCGCCGCCTGCGGGTGGGCGGTGACACGCACCGCGAGGGTGTCGTGTGCGCCGCGCAGCCAGACCGGGGTTTCGGGTTTGGCGGGCAGCAGCCAGGTGACGGGGCCAGGCCAGGTGCGGCTGATTTTGTCCATGATGGCCGGATCAAGCCGGCAGACAAACGGCATGAGCTGCTGGAAGTCGCTGGCAATCAGGATCAAGCCCTTTTCCATGGGGCGATTTTTCAGCGTCAGCAGGCGCAGCACCGCTTGCGCATTAAGCGGATCGCACCCCAGGCCATACACTGCCTCGGTGGGATAGGCGATGACCCCGCCCTTGCGCAGTTCACGCGCGGCTTGTTTGAGATGCCAGGAATTCAAGGCTTTTCGCGCACCATGGCGCGATAACCGATATCGGTGCGGTAATACATATCCTTCCAGGATATCTGCTTCACAAGGTTATACGCATGCGTCTGGGCCTCGGAGACGTTGGCGCCAAGCGCGCAGACGCACAACACCCGCCCACCCGCCGTAATGACATCACCATGACTTTCCGTAGCACCGGCGTAGAAGATCTTGCTGCCGTCCGGCTCTTTTTTATTCAGGCCAAAGATCACATCACCCTTGCGGTAGGCATCGGGATAACCACCCGCCGCCAGCACCACGCCCAGCGCGGGACGCGGGTCCCATTCAGCCTGCACCTGATCCAGACACCCATCGAGCGCCGCCTCGCACAATGCCACCAGATCCGAGCGCAGCCGCATCATCACCGGCTGGGTCTCCGGGTCGCCAAAGCGGCAATTAAATTCCAGCGTCCTGGGAGTGCCATCGGGGGCAATCATCACGCCAGCATAGAGAAAGCCAGTGTAGGGCACACCTTCCTGCGCCATGCCACGCACCGTGGGTTCGATCACCTCGCTCATGATGCGCGCGTGGATTTCCGGCGTCACTACCGGGGCAGGGGAATAGGCACCCATGCCGCCCGTGTTGGGACCGTGATCGCCGTTGTCGCGCGCCTTGTGATCCTGCGAGGTGGCAAGTGGCAGGATGTGCTCGCCGTCCACCATGACGATAAAGCTGGCTTCCTCACCGCGCAAATATTCCTCGATCACCACCCGATGGCCCGCCGCGCCAAAGGCATTGCCCGCCAGCATATCGCGCACCGCATCGATGGCCTGTGCAGCGGTCTGGGCGATGATCACGCCCTTGCCCGCCGCCAGCCCATCGGCCTTGACCACCAAAGGGGCACCTAACTGGTGGATATAGGCAATGGCCTCTGTCACATCGGTGAATTTGCCATAAGCTGCCGTGGGGATGCCATGGCGCGCCATGAAGTCCTTGGCAAAGGCCTTGGAGCCCTCCAATTGCGCGGCCTGCTGCGTGGGTCCGAAACAGCGCAGCCCGGCGGTACGGAAGGCGTCCACCACCCCCAGCACCAGCGGCACCTCGGGACCGACAATGGTCAACCCGATGCCATTGTCCCGCGCAAAGGCCAGCAGCCCTGCAATGTCATCCACCGCAATCGCTACATTCTCTACCTTCGGCTCGCGCGCCGTACCCGCATTGCCGGGCGCGACATACACCTGCTCCACACTGGCGGACTGCGCCACCTTCCATGCCAGCGCGTGCTCACGCCCGCCGTTACCAATGATTAAAACTTTCATTATCCTGCCCTTGCATAAACACCCACCGCCATACCCTATGCGGTCAGGAAAAGTTATTTGGATTTCAGAAAGGAAAGGATAACCTATCAGGCTATTCCAGGTCATCTGAACCCGCAGATGATCTATAATTACCCCTATGCCCTACCACGAAATCTGGCGCCTGCTGCGCGACACCTTCTTCGCCTGGCTCGACGACCGGGCAGCGAGCATGGGTGCGGCGCTGGCGTTTTACACCCTGTTTTCGCTGGTGCCACTGTCGATTATCGTCATCACAATCGCTGGCGTCTTTTTTGGCCAGCAGGCCGCAGAAGGACAACTCGTCGCCCAGATTCAGGGGCTGATCGGCAAACAGGGCGCCACCACCATCCAGGCGATTATCGAAAGCGCCCGCAACCCCATGGCAGGGCTTGCCACAGTGATTGTGGGCCTGGCCACATTGTTTATTACCGCAACTACAGTCTTTGTTGAACTCAAGAACAGTCTGGATCACATCTGGGGCGTCAGGGTGCCTTCGAGCAGGGGCATGCTGGACATGATCGAAACCCGGCTGCTATCGTTCAGCATCATCGTGATCATCGGCCTGCTGCTGCTTGCGTCGCTCGCAGTGAGTACTGCGCTCACCGCGATCGAGCAACACACCGACTTACTGCCAGAAAAGACCCATGTAGTAGCGGTACTGAATTTCGTCCTGTTTTGTGGCACCATCACGGCGCTGTTCGCCGCCATTTACAAACTGTTGCCCGACATCAGGATCGCCTGGAAGGACGTCTGGATCGGCGCGGCAATCACCGCACTGCTGTTCACCCTCGGCAAATCAGTAATTGCCCTCTACCTCGCCAACACCCCCATCACCTCTGCCTTCGGCGCAGCGGGATCAGCGATTGCAGGGCTGCTGTGGGTCTACTATTCCGCGCAGATCTTCTTTCTCGGCGCGGAATTCACCAAGCTGTACGCCCATCGTTATGGATCCCATCAAACACCTGAATCACGCACCGCATCGAGCGCCGAGACCAGATCGGGATAGACGTTCCCCTCCCCCAGCCGCTCGATGATGTGCGCCTGGGTCAGTTTATGGATGACACGTTCGTTGGCCTCGCAAATGACGATGCGTGTGCGGCGCTTCTGAAACAGCTTGATCATTTCACCAAAGGTGTGCATCGCCGTGGCGTCGATGAACGGCACGCGCCCCAAACGGATAATCAGCACCTTCACATCCTCATGCAATCCGGCCAGGGTACGCTCAAAGGTTTCGGCCGCGCCAAAGAAGAATGGGCCATCGATGGAATAGATGCGCACACCTTGTGGCAATTCGCCCTGAGCACCTTCCGGCAATGCGGCCTCGATTTCCCCGGCAGTAATGTCTTCGATACGCACCGATTCCGACATGCGCTTCATAAACAGTAGCGCCGCGAGAATCACGCCGACATTTACCGCGACCACCAGATCCGCAAACACGGTGAGCACGAAAGTGATCAGCAGCACGATTACGTCGTTGCGTGGGCCGCCGCGCACCAGACCGAGGAAATGGCGCATCTCGCTCATATTGTAGGCAACCACAAACAGGATCGCGGCGAGCGCACACAGCGGAATGTGCGCCGCATAGGGCGCCAATACCAGCAATATCAGCAACAGTGTCACGGCGTGGGCGATGCCTGCCAGGGGGCTGTTGCCGCCATTTTTGATATTGGACGCCGTACGGGCAATCGCGCCGGTGGCGGCGAAACCGCCAAACAGCGGCGTCACCATATTGGCCACACCCTGACCGATCAGCTCCTGGTTGGAATTGTGTTTGACGCCGGTCATGCCGTCCGCCACCACCGCCGACAGCAAGGATTCGATGGCGCCCAGCATGGCGATCGTCAACGCCGGGCCGATCAATTCGACGATGCGCGTAAAACTGATCTCCGGCATTTTGAATTCAGGCAGTCCTTGCGGTATGCCACCGAAAGCGCTGCCGATGGTTTCCACCCCTTTAAACTGGAATATCACCTGCAACGCAGTCACTACCAGCATCGCCACCAGTGGGCCAGGGATGCGTTTCAGATATTTGGGGGAGAAAATCACCAGCAACAATCCGGTGAGCGCAAGGCCTGTAGTGGCCGGGTGCAGGGTGGGAAAAGCGCCGATCAGATGCCACACCTTCTGGTGAAAGTGATTGCCAAACTCCACCGGATGCAATCCGAAAAATTCCTTCCACTGCCCAACCCAGATGATCACCGCGATGCCGGAGGTAAATCCCACCACTACTGGGCTGGGAATAAACTTGATGATCCCGCCGAGCTTCGCCATACCCATCACCACCAGAATCACACCTGCCATGAGGGTGGCGATTTGCAGGCCATCAATGCCGTATTTCGCGCTGATGCCGAAGAGAATCACAATAAACGCGCCGGTCGGCCCGGCAATCTGCACCCGGCTGCCGCCGAACAGTGAAACCAGGATACCTGCGAAAATCGCGGTATAGATGCCCTGTTCCGGCCTCGCCCCCGATGCAATGGCAAACGCCATCGCCAATGGCAGCGCCACGATGCCCACCGTAATCCCTGCCAGCAGGTTAGGCAGGATATGCTCGCGGTGGAACAGACCGGCACGGCGGGCTTCGAGAAAAGCGATCAATTATGCACTCCTCCTTACCTATTCCAAATAACGGTGTTTTGGGCCTCCATCCCGAAGAAGCTTGGAATGAAAAATCAATGCCGGAAATGCCGCATCCCAGTAAATACCATGGCTATCCCATGCTCATTGGCGGCGTCGATCACCTCCTGGTCGCGCATCGAGCCACCTGGCTGGATGACGGCGGTGATGCCCACCTCGGCGGCGCTGTCCAGGCCATCGCGGAACGGGAAGAAGGCGTCGGAAGCCATTACTGAGCCTTTGACTTTCAGCCCGGCGTCGGCGGCCTTGATGGCGGCGATGCGGGCGCTGTAGACGCGGCTCATCTGGCCGGCACCGATGCCGATGGTCGTGTTGTCTTTGCAGTAGACGATGGCATTGGATTTGACGAACTTGGCGACCTTCCAGGCGAAGAGCAGATCGCGCATTTCCTGTTCAGTGGGCGCGCGACGGGTGACCCATTTGAGATTGGCAAGATTCACCATCCCCACATCAGTATCCTGTACCAGCAGACCGCCGGTGACACGCTTGTAATCAAGACCAGGCACGCGCTCTGCTCCCCATGCACCGGACGCCAGCACCCGCACGTTGCTTTTAGCCGCAAGAATCGGCAGGGCGTCATCAAGCACGGCAGGGGCGATAATCACCTCAACGAACTGGCGTTCGATAATCGCCCTGGCGGTAGTGGCATCCAACGGCTGGTTGAAGGCGATGATTCCTCCGAAGGCGGAGGTGGGGTCAGTGGCATAGGCACGGTCATACGCCTCCAGCAGCGTGGAGCCGAGCGCCACGCCGCACGGATTGGCGTGTTTGACGACGACACAGGCCGGGCCTTCGCCGAAGGATTTCACGCACTCCAGCGCGGCGTCGGTGTCGGCAATATTATTGAATGAAAGTTCCTTACCCTGAATCTGGCGGGCGGTACTGACACTGGCCTCGCGCTGTTCGCGCTCGACGTAGAATGCAGCCTGCTGGTGCGGGTTCTCGCCGTAGCGCAGATCCTGGGCCTTGGCGAATTGCACGCTGTAGGTACGCGGGAAACGACCATGCTCGCCGTTGTCCTGCATCGAGCCAAAATAGTTGGCAATCGCGCCGTCATAGCGTGCAGTGTGTTCGAAAACCTTGACTGCCAGCGAAAAGCGCGTTGCTGCGCTGACGGTAGCGTCGTTGGCATCCATCTCGGCCAGCACCTTAGCGTAGTCGGCGGCGTCCACCACTACGGTGACAGCAGCATGATTCTTGGCGCTGGAACGCAGCATGGCAGGTCCACCGATATCGATGTTTTCGATCGCATCTTCCAGCGTGCAGGCCAGATTGGCAACAGTCTTTTCGAAGGGATAGAGATTCACCGCCACCAGGTCGATAGGGCCAATGCCGTACTGCGCCATCACGGCGTCATCGACACCGCGCCGCCCCAGCAAACCGCCGTGAATTTTGGGATGCAAGGTCTTGACGCGCCCGTCCATCATCTCGGGGAAGCCGGTGTAATCGGAAACCTCAATCACCGCAATGCCATTATCGGCGAGCAGTTTGGCTGTGCCGCCAGTCGAGAGAATTTCAACACCGCGCTCGTGCAAGCGGCGTGCGAAGTCGATGATGCCGGTTTTGTCGGATACGCTGATCAGCGCGCGTTTTATGGGGATACTGTTTTGCATGAAAATTCTCTGACTATTTTTTTCGAGTTCAGGTTAATTCAAAAAATCATCCGCCAAAGAGCGCGGCTTCGACGCTCTCGCAGAGGGAATGTGCCAGCACAATGTGCAACTCCTGAATGGTGCTGGTGCTGGTGCCGTTTGCCACAACGCAGTGGTCCGCCATTGCCTTGGCCTGGCCACCATCCCTGCCACAGAACACGATACTCGGAAGACTCATCGCCCGGCACTGTTCAAGCGCCCGCAGGATATTGGGCGAGCGCCCCGAGGTGGTGAGGGCCAGAAACACATCGTGATCACGCATCTTGCCCGCCACCTGCCGTGCAAACACCTCATCATATCCGTAATCGTTGCCAATGGCGGTCAGGATTGAGCTGTCCACAGTGAGCGCCTCGGCAGGCATGGATGGGCGATCCTTGCCAAGCCTGACGACAAATTCGGCCGCCAGGTGCTGGGCATCGGCAGCGGACCCGCCGTTGCCGGCGATATAGAGGCGTCCGCCGTTCCGGTAGGCATTGACCACCACCTCTACCGCCCGGCCGAAGATCTCAATCTGCGCGGCGTTGCCAAGAAATTCCTGCTTCGCCGCAATCGAGGCAATCAGGTTTCTTTTGAGTCTTTCGGTGTGCGTCATTATGTGTTCAGCCATTGCAAGTATTCACGCACACCTTCGTCAACCGTTTTAAAAGACCCGGTGTAACCCGCCGCGCGCAACGCGCCGATATCCGCTTCGGTAAAGCTCTGATAACAGCCACGCAGTTTTTCAGGGAAGGGAATGTATTCGATTTCTCCACGGCCATGCCAGGAAACGACGGCGCGCGCAACATCGTTAAAGGTTTGGCTGCGGCCGGTGCCGAGGTTGAAGATACCCGAACGCTCCGGGTGGTCCAAAAACCATAGCTTGGCGGCGCAAACATCCTCGACATAGACGAAGTCGCGGCGCTGCTCGCCATTGCCGTAGCCATCGCAGCCCTCAAACAGCTTGATCCGCCCTTCCGCCAGCAACTGGTTATTGAAGTGGTAGGCGACACTGGCCATCGAACCCTTATGCTGCTCGCGCGGGCCATAGACGTTGAAATAACGCAGCCCCACCACCTGGCTTGCAGGGCGCGGGAGGCGGCGCACATATTGATCGAACAAAAACTTTGAGTAGCCATAGACGTTAAGTGGCGCCTCATGCTGGCGCTCCTCGCGGAACACCTGTCCACCACCATAGACAGACGCCGACGAGGCATACACAAAAGGAATGCGCCGATCCAGGCAATAGTGCAGCAACGCCTTGGAGTACTCGTAATTATTGCGCATCATATAGCGCCCGTCCCACTCCGTAGTGGAGGAGCAGGCGCCGAGGTGAAACACGGCTTCCAGCGGCGCGGCAAATTCGTGCCCCGCAGCTACTTTGGCCAAAAAATCTTCCTTGTCCAGGTAATCCATGATTTCGCAAGTCGCTCCCGGCGTCCTGCCTCCCGCGACACTAGTGCATCCCTGCACGTCGTCGGCGAGATTTTTGAATTTCACGCCATTGCTGAGATTATCCACCACCAGCACGTCACTCCGGCCACGCGCATTGAACGCCCTGACCAGATTACTGCCGATAAAGCCGGCGCCACCAGTCACAATAATCACTGCGAATTTCCTCGTTCCTTACGGATGGTTTCGATAATATTGGTAGTCGAACAGCCTTCCTCATAGTTGAGTATCATGACCCGGCCACCGTTGGCGGTGACACAGCCGTAGCCAGCCACCTCTTCAGCGCGGTAATCGCCACCCTTGACCAGGCAATCGGGCACGGTGCGGCAAATCAGGCGCTCCGGAGTGTCTTCAGAAAACGGCACTACCCAGCTCACAGAGGCCAGGCCCGCCAGCACCGCCATGCGCCGTTCCAGGGAATTCACTGGGCGCCCGGCACCCTTCAGGCGCCGCACCGAGGCATCATCATTGACGGCCACAATCAGGTGGTCGCCGAGGCGTCGCGCCTGTTCCAGATAGGCCACATGGCCCGCATGCAGGATATCGAAGCAGCCATTGGTCATCACCACCGTCTCACCATGCGCGCGCGCATCCTGTACTGCAATCAGGAGCTGCTCCTCCGTCATCACACCCCGCCCCGGCGCCTGGCCATCGCGCAGGGCGCGCCGCAGTTCCGGTACGCTGACGGTAGCAGTGCCAAGCTTGCCGACGACGATCCCCGCCGCCAGATTGGCCAGTGCTGTCGCCGTACTGAGATCCTGCCCGGCTGCAAGCGTAGCCGCCAGCACTGAAATCACGGTATCGCCCGCACCGGTGACATCGTAGACCTCGCGCGCCTGCGCAGGCAGGTGCAACTCCTCGGCGCGCGCCTGGCGCAGCAAGGTCATGCCATGCTCACCGCGCGTAACAAGCAATGCGCCAAAGTCGTGCGCCGCCAACAGCGCCTGGCCTTTTTCCACCAGTTCGCGCTCGTCATGGCAATGTCCGACGACTGCTTCAAATTCCGACAAATTGGGTGTGATGAGACTGGCGCCATGATACAGGCTGAAATCCTTGCCTTTTGGGTCCACCAACACCAGCTTTCCAGCGGCACGGGCGGCGCTGATCAGTTGCCGTGCCTGGCGCAGGGCGCCCTTGCCGTAATCGGACAAAACCACGACATCGACATCCGGCAAGTGGCGGAGGAAATGTTCAAGCAGAAGCCCGGAATCGGCATCCTGGGCGGCATCCTCGAAATCCAGGCGGATGAGCTGCTGGTGCTGGCTCATTACACGCAGCTTGGTGGTAGTAGCCAATCCTGGCTGGCGCTGGAACAGGCACTCCACCCCGGCTGCGCCCAGGCGCTGCTCAAGCGCCTCTGCCGCCGCATCCGCGCCGGTCAACCCGAGCACTAGCGCACGCCCACCCAAAGCCGCGATATTCAGCGCTACGTTACCCGCCCCTCCGGGACGCTCCTCCACCTGTTCCACACGCACGATCGGCACCGGCGCTTCGGGAGAAATACGCGAGACGGGACCGTGCCAGTAGCGGTCCAGCATTATATCGCCGACGACCAGAATGCGGCCGGACTCAAAGGAGGGTATCTCGATACGCATGTTTTTTTGATGATTCATGGGGTTATTGGCTTGCCAGACAGCATTATATATCTTTGGCAAAGCAGATGTTATTCCAGCAGCCTGCCGGACTTAGGGGATCGTAGCGAAAAAGTGGGAGAGCGAGGACAGTTTTCCGCTATTTTGAGGAGAATAGCCGACACTATTTAACGAAAAATAGCGGAAAAATGGACCGCTCTCCCACTTTTGCAGTAGATTCGGCCTAAGCCCGGCAGGCTGCTGGCACATCAATAGACGCCCTTACTGCCCGGCGGCCGCGACTTGAACCGGCGATGCACCCACAAATACTGCTCAGGAATACGGCGCACCTGCGCCTCAAAAAGCGCGTTGATGCGCGCGGTATCCTTCTCGGCGTCCCCGCTCGGGAAATTCTCCAATGCGGGCTGCAAGGTAATCCGGTAACCCTTGTCACCCGGCAGGCGCTCGGGAAAGACCGGGATCACCGATGCGTTGCCAAGACGCGCCAGCTCCGCCGTCGCTGTCATGGTCGCTGCCGGCACACCGAAGAAGGGCACAAAGACGCTGTGGTTACCCGAATAATCCTGATCGGGGGAATACCACACCGCCTTGTTATTCTTGAGCGCGCGCAGCATGGCGCGGATGTTGCCATGATCAATAACCGGGGCGTGCCTCTGGCGTGCGCGGCGCATCACTTCTTCAAACAACGCATTGTTATGCGGGCGGTAGGTGGCATACAACGGCACGCGCATAGCCAATAATGTTGTGGCAATTTCCACGGTGGTAAAGTGCGCCATGAGCAGGATCACCCCCCGCCCCTCATTCAGCGCCATATCGAGATGTTCCACCCCTTCCACACACGCCAGAGGACGCAATCGCACGGGCGGCGCCCACCAGGACAGCACAATCTCCATCATACCCATACCCAGCGACTCAAAGTGTCTGCGCAGCAGCTCATGGCTCTGGGCAGCGGTCAACTCCGGGAAACACAGTGCCAGATTAACCGAGGCGACATGCCGCCGATGCCCAGGCAGCGCCAGCAGCAATCTTCCCAGCACACGACCCACACGCATCAACCAGGCGTATGGCATCCGGGCCAAACACCAGGTAATGCCAAAGCCTATCCAGAGCGGCCAGTAGCGGGGAAAGAGAAAACGGCGAGTGGGAAATGGGGTATCAGTCACGGGGCAAAGATGATAACCAGCACGGAGCAGTTTGTAAAATCAGGACAATCAGGTGACTACCATGCAGACGGCAGTTTTTCGTGAATTGTAATCGTCTTGCCTTCGATATTGATATATCCCCCGGTGGTGAGATCGCGCAGGATGCGCCCCACCATCTCGCGCGACGCGCCAACTCTGTTGGCGATTTCCTGCTGGGTTAAACCATCGTTGATAATGAGTTTGCCATCCGCAGGCTGGGCAAGGCTGAGCAATACCTTGGCTACCCGGCCATAGACATCCATCAGCGCCAGGCTTCTGACATTCTCGGTCAGCAAGCGCAGCCTATGGCTCAGGCCCTTGATCAGGCTGAGCGCAATATCAGGATGATCCGCCAGACACCGCCGGAAGTCGCCCTTCGAAATCACCAGAAAAATCGACATTTCCGTGGTCATCACCGAAGCCGAGCGCGGCTCTTCATCAATCAACGCCATCTCGCCAAAATACTCGCCCGCCCCCTGAGAATTAAGAATGATTTCCTTGCCTTCTTCATCCTGCAGAAACACCTTGACCTTGCCCGAGAGGATCACATACAGAGAATCGGTTCGATCCCCCTCGCTGATCACGATGGTGTTCTTGGGGACAACCTTCTTTGCAGCATGCGCCAGCAGCGATTGCAGCTCGTCCTCGCGCAAGGCCGAAAAAAGCGGAACATTTGTCAGCATGATACCCACCACTAGGGGAATTAATCGCAATGCTCTATATTAATCCTATAAGGCTTTTATTTATACTCCGTTGACAGGACACAAGGATGAACCGCCTTTCCAAGGCATTAATATTGGGTGCGCTTACCAGCCTGCTGGGACTGGCGGCGGGTCTTGCTCCTTTTGGCGCCATGTTGGAAGAAAACCTCGGCCTGGATACGCTGTTCAAACTGCGCAGCGCGGTAACACCGCCCGCCGACGTGATCGTCATCACCATCGACAAGCAATCCTCGGATCTTTTCGGTCTTCCCAACAAACCCGCCAAATGGCCGCGCAGCTATCACGCGCGGTTGATCGACAACCTGAACCGCCAGGGCGCACGCGTCATAGCCTTTGACATGCTGTTTGACGAGCCGCGCGGCGCCGATGACGATCAAGCGCTCGCCCGCTCAATTGGCAACGCGCGCAACGTGGTGCTGGTTGAAGCGCTCAAGAAAGATTCGGTTTCGCTAGGTAATGCGTCCACGCACGCCGCCATTGAGCAAGTGGCGCCTTCCCTGCCGCTATTCACCGGCAACGCACTGGCCACCGCCCCCTTCCCTTTACCCAAGGTGCCTGTAAAAGTCAGCCGGTTCTGGACTTTCAAGGCAGGTGCGGGAGACGCCGCAACGCTGCCTGCCGTGACATTCCAGGCCTTCGCGCTGCCGGCGTATGATCGGTTTCGCAGCGTGCTGGCACAGATCAACCCCGCTCGCGCCGCCGCCCTGCCCGAACACAGCAGACAGATCGTCGACAACCACAACCTGCAACAGGTGATGCAAACGCTTCGAGGCATTTTCAGCCAGGATCCCTCTATTGCAGAAAAAATGCTGGCGGCACTGAATGGAAAAAATGATCAGGAAACGCGCCTCATCCGCTCACTTATAAAGTTATACGCTGGGGAGGCCTATCCTTATCTCAACTTCTATGGACCGCCTCGCACCATCACCACCCTGCCTTACCATCAGGGATTACAGCTTTCAGAAAAAACAGGTTCGGAAAATTTCAAGGACAAAGCAGTTTTTGTCGGATTTTCCGAAGAGCGTCAGCCCGAGCAAAAAGATGGTTTTTATAGCGTATTTTCACAGCCCAATGGACTGGATCTCAGCGGCATAGAAATCGGCGCCACAGCGTTTGCCAATCTTCTGGAAGACCAGCCTGTCCTGCCCGCGAGCGCCCCCTTGTACTTTCTTATCATCATTGCATGGGGATTGCTGATCGGCATCACCAGCCGGTTCTTGCCCATCACTATCGCATTCGGCGCCGGCATCGCCCTTATCGCCAGCTACTTCGTCATCGCCGCTTATCAGTTCAATACCGCCAATCTATGGCTGCCGCTGGTCATCCCGCTGTTATTGCAAGCGCCACTCGCTCTGTTTGGCGCGGCAGTATGGTGGTATGTGGACACCAACAAGGAGCGCCGCCGCATCCATAAAGCCTTCGGCTATTATCTGCCTGCCACCGTTGTCGATGAATTATCAAAAGATGCGGACGATATAAAAAGCAGCGCAAAATTGGTGCATGGCGTGTGCCTATGCACCGACGCGGAAAAATACACATCCATTTCAGAAACACTTGATCCCGAATCATTAAGAAAATTAATGAATGCTTATTATGAAGCGTTATTTACACCTGTGCGCAAGCACGGCGGAATCATTTCCGATGTGGTAGGCGACTCGATGCTGGCCCTGTGGACGGCGTCCAACACCACCCATGATCTCAAGCATCAGGCATGTCTTGCAGCGCTGGATATTTCACTGGCGGTTGACGAGTTCAACCTGACATCAGACCATACGCCGCTTCCCACACGCATCGGCCTACACAGCGGCATGGTCATGCTGGGCAATGTCGGCGCGGTGGATCACTTCGAATACCGCGCGGTGGGCGATATCGTCAATACCGCAACACGCATACAAACACTAAACAAACAGCTCGGCACTCGCATATTAGTATCGAGCGATATATTAAATAATCTGGAGGGCTTTTTATCGCGTGAACTTGGTAGTTTTCCACTGGCGGGAAAATCAAAATCCGTCATTGTCCATGAACTGATTTGCCATATCGAACAGGCGGACGCCACCATGCACCAACATTGCGCCAAGTTCGCAGAGGCGCTAGCCGCATTCCAGGAACGGCGCTGGCGCGAGGCGGGAGATCAATTCTCAGCCATACTTCGCGCCAACGACCTTGACGGCCCCGCGCGATTTTACCTGGAATTGTGCGGTCACCAACGAAACCGCCGCCACTCGGATTTAATGCATAGTGTATTTCCTACAGAAAAAAATGAATGAAAGGCTATTGAAAAAAATCATTTTTTGTTGCAGTCTAAAGAAATAAGGATGTTATTCGAATAGAACTATAAACCTCGTGCTTGGAAAGCAGATGCGTTGTTCAGGGAACCAGCTCGTATACCTAACGTTATTCACAGGCATGCTGATAATTGCGCCCAGCGATGGCGCGGCGGCATCAAATGAATGCGCAAACTGGGTGGCAAAAATCGTCTCAACGGAAGGCGCAGTGGAGGCCCGCGCGCACATGGAAGCGGCGTGGCAACCCGTCAAGCCAAACCAGGTTTTTTGCCCCGGCAACATGCTCCGCACACAGGCACACAGCCGTGCCGCGCTGCTACTGAACAACCAAACGGTGCTGCGGCTCAGCCAGAAATCAACGCTCACTTTCCCCGCACCCCAAGCCGACAAACCGTTTTGGCTGGAATTGCTCAATGGCGCGGTCAACGTTATTACCCGCACCCCGAAAAAATTCCAGATAGATACACCTTTCGTCAACGCCGTCGTGGACGGCACGGAATTCCTGGTAACCACTGCGGAGAACGAAGCCACCGTCTCGGTGTTCGAAGGCCATGTCAGCGCCACCAACCCGCAGGGACAGCTAGTACTGAAAAGCGGCGAATCGGCCAGCGCCAGCCCCGGCCAACCGCCGGCATCACGCATTCTGGTTCACCCGCGCGATGCCGTGCAGTGGGCGCTTTATTACCCCCCTGTGCTCAGCTATCGCAGCGAAGATTTCCGTGAGGGCGGCGAAACATCCTGGCAAGGCCGCGTGCGCCAGTCCATCGCCGCATATCAGTCTGGCAAACTCTCCGACGCGCTGGGAATCGTCGCCCAAACCCCGCAAGACGCACAAGGCAATCCATCCTTCTTCACCTACCGCGCCGCATTGCTGCTCGACGCCGGACGTAGCGACGAAGCCAACGCCGACCTCCAGACTGCGCTCGGCCTCGACCCCAACAATGGAGCCGCCCTCGCCCAGCTGGCCGTCATCGCCATCACGCAAAACAGGAATGGCGAAGCGCTCGAACAGGCAAAGCGCGCCGTCGCATTATCGCCACAGGCGGCTTCCTCGTGGATTGCGCTTTCCTACGCCGAACAGGCCGGCTTCAACCTCCCGGCCGCGCTTGATGCCACACAACAGGCCGTGGATAAAGACCCCGGCAACGCCCTGGCCTGGGCACGCCTCGCCGAACTGAGGCTGTCGCTGGCCGACCTCGACGGCGCGCTGGCCGCAGCCGGCAAGGCCGCAACGCTCAACCCGGATCTGGCACGCAGCCAAACCGTACTCGGCTACGCCCGCCTCGTCCAGATCGACACCCGCGCCGCACGCCAGTCATTCGAACGCGCCATCGCCCTCGACGCCTCCGACCCCCTCCCCCGTCTCGGCCTGGGCCTCGCCAAAATCCGCGACGGCGAACTCGCCGCCGGCCGCGAAGAAATCGAAATCGCCACAGGCCTCGACCCCAACAACGCCCTGGTGCGCAGTTACATGGGCAAGGCCTACTACGAAGAAAAACGCAGCACCCTCGCCGCCACGCAATTCGACATCGCCAAGGCGCTGGACCCCAACGACCCTACACCGTGGTTCTATGATGCAATACTCAAACAGAGTACCAACCGGCCCGTCGAAGCCCTGCAAAACCTGGATAAATCCATCGACCTGAACGACAACCGTGCGGTTTACAGGTCGCGGCTGCTGCTCGAACAGGATCAGGCCGCACGCAGCGCCAGTCAGGCGCGGATATACGACGACATTGGATTTCAGCAACTTGCACTGAGAGAGGGCTGGAAATCGCTGAACACCGATCCGGCGAACCACTCCGCACACCGTTTTCTCTCAGACGCCTACGCCACCCAGCCACGCCACGAAATCGCACGCGCCAGCGAACTGCTGCAGGCGCAACTGCTGCAACCCATCAACATCAATCCGGTGCAGCCACAGCAATCAGAAACGGCACTGAACATGCTGAGCGGCGCCGGGCCTGCCAGCCCGTCAGCCAACGAATTCAATCCCTTGTTCCAACGTAATCAATTTCGCCTGCAGGTCTCCGGCATGGGAGGCTCCAATAACACCTGGGGTAACGAGTTGGTGCATTCCGGCCTGTTCAAAAACGTGTCCTACAGTCTGGGCCAGTTCTCTTACGACACTAATGGCTTCCGCGCCAACAACGACCTGCGCCATAACATGTACAACGCATTCATCCAGGCCAACCTGTCACCCAAGGCCAGCGTGCAATTCGAATACAAATCCAGGGAAACCGAAAGCGGCGACATCACGTTGCGTTTTGATCCTACCAATTTTTCGGCGACGGACAGGCGGAGCCTGGACGCCCGCACCGGGCGGCTGGGTTTCCGTTACTCGCCCAGCCCTAATTCCGCCGTGATTACCTCTGTCATACACAGCAACCGTCAGGAAAACCTGAACCTACTCTCTCCGAGCGGCCTACATGTTCGATCACCCTCTGAGGTGTCGGGTTACACTGCCGAAGCCCAATACCTACTTGATCTCACGCAATACAGCTTGGTCACCGGCGCCAGCAAATACAGCGGCGATCGCGCCGACGACCAAATACGAGACTACACCAATACCAGGTTCCGCACGACATGCCCGGCCAGATTCGCGCCCTGTACAAGCAGCACCACCACCGACATACGCCACGACAATGCCTATGTCTATACGGCAATCCGTTCCACACCACAACTGCTCTGGACGCTGGGTGCGAGCTATGACGATTTTAGGGACGACGCTATCGAACGCAGCCAACTAAACCCGAAATTCGGTATGACATGGAGCATCACCCCAGACACCACCCTGAGACTGGCCGCCTTCAAAGCAGTGAAACGACCGCTGGCCTCCAATCAAACCATCGAACCCACCCAGCTTGCCGGCTTCAATCAATTCTTCGACGACATCGACGGCGCACAATCCAGACGCTACGGCATCGGCATGGATCAACGTTTTTCAGAAAATATTTTCGCGGGTATGGAGTTTTCCACACGAAAACTCAACGCACCCATAAGCAGTTCCGGTTCTCCATTACTGGAAAATCTGAATGAGCAAATGCAACGCGCCTATTTGTCCTGGGTTCTGAGCCGGAATACAACAATAAATGCGGAATATCATATCAATAACTTCGGCAGAGAAGCCCGATCCACTCTATCAAGCAATGATCCATTGCAACTTGACACCCGGCGCATCCCCCTCAACATCGCCTATTTCCACCCGTCGGGGTTTTTTCTCCGGGCCGGGGCAAGCCACATTTCCCAGAAAATCGAGCTACCCTTGCAATCGGGAGCCACCAGCAGCGACAAAAGCACGTTTTGGATCGTGGACGCCAGCGTGGGCTACCGGCTCCCCAAACGCTTGGGCATCATCAGCCTGGACGCAAAAAACCTGCTGGACAAACAATTCAAGTATCAGGACGTCAACTTTCAGACATCCGAACCAAGAAACCCTCTGTTTCAACCCGTGCGGGCTATCTATGCCCGGTTCACCTTTGCCTTATGACGTTTGACCCATCCCATCAATGAAAGGAGCCATCATGAAACACCACAAGCCCGGAATGTCCTCACAAAAACTGTTCGTCCTGATTCTCTCGGCCGCCTTGTCCTCCGCCTGCGCTGCGGTTGACAACATCCGAGGCGGCGGTGGAAAACCCGGTGGCGACACCGCATCATCTCTTCCTGTTGATCAAAAGTTGACCGATACACTGGAGTCAAAAAACATCAAAATGCTGATCACACTCGACAAAGACGGTAATTTTGTCGTGTTTAACACCAAAGGCGGGCACTTTATAGAATGCGATGACAAATGTATCGGTTTGAAGCATGTGACAGTGCGCACCATCGATAGTCCCGTACTGTTAAAAACCATCCGTAAAGGGTCCGCAATGAATACACAAGGGATACCATCCGAAGGTTGCAAAGGCGAGGGATGTTCCGGCTTGCAGAAAGTTGGGATGCAGTCCATTGCAGCCCCTTCAGGTTTGGTGCGTACCGGTGGCGACGAACTGCGAGAGTGTTATGTGTGGATTGCAAATGGAAAAAAATTCGAAGAGTGCTGGTAACGGTTTACCCATTCTTCATTTTATTTCGTTAGGGTTTATGGTTTATCAAAAACCCGCTCATTCCAATGTTCTTATCTGCAACAACAAAGGAGAATCAACCATGTTTTTCAAAAAGACGGCTTTACTACTCGCCTCACTCTGTTTTTCATTATTTCTGTCAACACAGGCAAACGCTGGAGGAGTCTTTTACTCCAACGAAGGCGACACAGTCATGATACCCAACGATACCGAGGTGGTGATTTTATTGAAAAAGGGTACGGAAATTACCGCCATCGATTCTCATGGAAAAACTATGCCGTCATGTCTGTCTTGCGCAGAAGAAGCAAACCCTATAAAAATGGCTCCTCAGCAAAATCTGTGGGTAAATTGAGCCAGATTT
Organism: Gammaproteobacteria bacterium; assembly: GCA_016191235.1. Taxonomy (GTDB): domain Bacteria; phylum Pseudomonadota; class Gammaproteobacteria; family Ga007554; genus LNEJ01. The sequence goes on along the minus strand of JACPOZ010000031.1, from coordinate 98 downwards.
TGCGGGCGTAAGCGCGATAATAGTCATAAAAGCAGGGCATCCCGCCCAATCTCTGAGAAGATGGAGTTGCGAAACAACCATCAGCGAGAGACAGGAGG
>JACPOZ010000052.1 GCA_016191235.1 Gammaproteobacteria bacterium | reverse complement strand
CCAGCAATTATGTCAGCGGGTTCATTATTCTGCTCGATCAATCCATCCACCTGGACGACATCATCACCGCCGACATTCGCTATGGCAGCGTATCCCGCCTCACAGCACGATATATCGGGTTGAAAGCGCTCGACGGCACCGAAGCGATCATTCCCAACGACACGCTGATCACCTCGACCGTGGTCAACCACTCCTACTCGGACCGCAAAATCAGAATCGGAATCCCGGTGCAAATCAGCTACGCCAGCCCCCTTGAAACCGCCATGAACATAGTGCTGCACACAGCTCAACACCATCCGCGCGTGATCAACGATCCTGAACCTAAAGTCTACCTCAAGGAATTTGCTGAAAACGGCATCAGCCTGGAGCTTTCAATATGGATTAGCGACCCGGAAGAAGGCCAACTCTCGCTGCGTTCCGACATCAACCTGGAAATCTGGCGCGAATTCCAAAAGCAGGGAATTGAAATCCCTTACCCGCAGCGTAACATACGTATCATCGGCCAGCCTTTGCAGCCATAAATGAGTTGGCACTAGTGTAGTGCTTCATTCTGTTTGGAACTTAATCGGCGATTAGCGCGAACGACTTTTTGCAGGATGTCGTTGGCCTTCGCCGTCCAGATGAAGGGCTTCGGATTTTCATTGTGCATGGCGACGTATTCATGGATGGCTGCGGTCAGTTCCGGGACGCTGGTAAAGACGCCACGACGCAGGCGCTCGGTGGTGATGTCGCGGAAGAACCGCTCCACCATGTTCAACCAGGAGGCCGAGGTCGGTGTGAAGTGGGTGTGGAAGCGCGGATGCTTATCCGGCCATTCCATGACCTTGGGGTGCTTGTGAGTGGCGTAGTTATCACACACCAAGTGTAGCTCTCCCTCGGGTGTTTCCCGGTCGATCTTCTTCAGGAGGTCGAGCCATTCGAGATGGCGATGGCGTTGCTGGCAACCGGCGATCACCCGGCCATCCAGAATGTTGGGTGCGGCGAACAGCGTGGTCGTGCCATGGCGTTTGTAATCGTGCGTCATGGTGGCGGCCCGGCCCTTCTTCAGCGGCAGCCCGGGCTGGGTTCGGTCCAGCGCCTGGACCTGACTTTTCTCATCGCAGCACCAAGGCGTGTTCCGGCGGCGAGAGATAAAGGCCGACGATGTCTTCCAGTTTCTCGATGAACCTCGGATCACGAGAAACCTTGAAGGTCTCGATACGATGCGGTTTCAGGCCATGCGCCTGCCACACGCGCAATACCGTGGTGTCGCTCACCCCGACTCCCTTGGCCATCGTGCGCGTGCTCCAGTGAGTCGCCGCCTTGGGCGTGGCCTGGGTGGTCAACCGCACAATCTCGGCCGCATCCCCCTTGGGTTTGCGCCCCCCGCGGGGCAGGTCACGCTCGATGGCCGCCAGCAAGATCATTCGCGCACGCCGCGCCACGCGTACACTCGTCGTATTCGAACGCGAGAGCCGCGCCAGTGTCTTTTCTTCTTCGCTGTTCAGTATGATCTTCGGGGCTACGCGCATCGGGAGACTCTTGTCTGTCATTTGATAATACTCAGGCAACAGACCCCGATTATTAGTTCCGTTAATTACGAAGCACTACACTAGGCATGCAGAACAGTCGCATGAAGGACTTCTATGACTTATGGATCATGACCATGCAGTTTTCCTTTGACGGCACGTTGCTGGCCGCTGCCATACGGGCAACCTTCAAACGCCGCCGGACGGATATTCCCAACACCATGCCGACCGCATTGAGTGAAGAATTTTCCACTGATGAGTACAAGATCAGGCAATGGAACACAGCCAACTGGAGGAGCCACGTATCGAACTCTCGCAGGTGGTAACCGAATTGCGGAATTTCCTCATGCCTGTGGTTAAGACCCTTGTAACTGTCGAAGACTTCAATCTCTCGTGGGAGAAGGGTGGGCCTTGGGCAACTAAGAAATAAATTTTTATTCAAAATTGTGGTATAGAGACAAACAAGATCAGAAAACAAAGAAACCAGTGTATGGCTTTTGATAACCGATCTAATAAGTCGGAAATGATGAAAAAAAGGGGGAAATAATAATACCTCCCGAAGGATACATTAACGGAGCATGAGAGGAGATTCCTTCTGTCGATAAAACAAGGGCAGCCGGACTGAAGTTGCATGCCGAAGCCAATCACGGCTGACTGAGCCGAACGAATAAGGTTAGATTGTGTTCGCGAAGCGAACCACAATCTGAACCAGTTGTTGGACAAGCCCAGCTCCGGGGTGACGCTGCTGCTATGATTATCTCTCAAGAGGCGTGCGGTTTGCGCCGTAACCCACCCGATGTGCCGCCAGGCACTCGGTTAAATAATGCATTGTGTTGCTAAGAAATGCTTGGTTGGTTACGCAAAAAAATGCTAACCCATCTTACCTTTTGCCTTAAGGTAAGTGCCATTCGGTAGCGTCTCCTTTCTCAGCCGTTACGCGTGCCTTTTTCCGTGAGCTACCAGTACGGGCTATATTATTTCGAACAAACGGCGCGTATGCGACTGATATCTGTATGGCCTTGCACCACCTTCTCTATACCATCCTGTTTAAGACTGCGCATACCTTCATTAAGAGCAATTGTGGTGACCTGGGGTACTGATAAATGATCGACAATGGCCTTCTTTACCGCGTCACTTGCAATAAGCAATTCGTGAATACCCAGACGTCCTCGATATCCTGTATTGTCACATTTGGCGCAGCCAGCAGCTCGACACAAGGTATGCTTGCCGTTCTCCGTTGCATAACGCATCTTCCACTCATTCAGTATCTGAGTGATATATTCCTTCTTATTTTCACTTTTAGCGAGATTTTCGCAATATTCTTCGGCCAGCTCATACATTTCCTGGTCACTGGGAGTGTAAACCTGCTTGCAGTCGGTACATAAACGCTTTGTCAGGCGTTGAGCCAAGACGCCCAGCAAGGCATCGGCGAAGTTGAAGGCATCCATGCCTATATCAAGCAGACGTACAATACTCTCTGGCGCACTATTAGTATGTAATGTTGAAAATACCAAGTGACCAGTGAGCGAGGCTTCGATGCCTGCACTGGCAGTCTCCTCGTCACGCATTTCACCTACCATAATGACATCGGGATCGGCGCGTAAAAAGGAGCGAAGGGCCACGGCAAAGGTTAGGCCAATTTTTGGCAATACCTGCATTTGACGCAACCCTTTTTGAGTGATCTCCACTGGGTCTTCAGCGGTCCAGATCTTCCTCTCCGGCGTATTGAGATAACCCAAAATGGAATGCAGTGTTGTTGTTTTTCCAGACCCCGTTGGGCCGCATACCAAAAAAAGTCCGTAGGGTTTATCGATAGCCTTAAGCAGACTTTTCTTATTCGGAGCGGTGAGACCTAGCTTATCCAAGGGCACAGGTTCGCTACTGGAAAGAATTCGCATGACGACGTCTTCCATGCCACCGGCGGTCGGGAGTGTCGCAACGCGCAACTCTATTTTAAGCGGCCCAAATTTTTTAAAATCAATTTTTCCATCTTGGGGTTTGCGTCGCTCGGATATGTCCAATTGCGCCATGATTTTGATACGAGAGATCAGTGCGTTGCGGTACTGTGCGGGTAATTCATGATAATTTATCAGCGTGCCATCCTTGCGAAAACGGATGCGCACTTTGCCTTTGCCTGGATAGGGTTCAATATGGATGTCGGAAGCATTTCTGTCGAAGGCATCTACAATCACCTTATTGATAAGCTTAACCACCACATTATCAGCCAGAGCCTGCGCCTCGGACGACATCGACTTGTCTTCTTCTTCGCCTATCTCTGCCGCTGCAAGCTCATCTAGCGACGCGTCATCAAGCTGTGACTGGTAATAAAATTTTATGGCCCACTTAATATCTGTAGCGCTAGCAATCACCGCCTCGGCAAACAGCTTGGCCTGAAAGCGAAGATCATCCAAAGTCTTGGTATTCAGTGGGTTTTCAGTTGCAACAACCAGCTTTCCCTCATAGATTGCAATGGGGACAATAGTGTATTTGTCCGCAAAATCACGCGGAACGGCACCAAGCACATTAGGTGCGATTTTGTATTCGCGCAGATTCACTATGGGGATGCCAAGTTTCTTGGCCAGCGCTTGTTGTACATTTATAGTTGTTATCAGACCCTGCTGGATCAAAATCTCTCCCAGCGGTACACCGCGATTCGTTTTCTGATATTCCAGCGCGTCGTCAATCTGTTCCTGAGTTACCATACCTTCCATGAGCAGGATTTCCCCCAAGCGCAGGCTTGGCATGGTTTTCTGACGGTTCAAGGCGCGTATCAGCTCTTCCTCGCTACTTACTGTGGCTACAGTCTTTTCGATGTTACCTATCTGTGGTTTATCAGCTTGATGATCGCCGACTTTTGCTGTTTTGATGCACTCCAGAGAGGATACTGTGTGGATGTAGAGATCTTTACCCTCTTTCACGAAAATGTGCAGACAGCACTCATCCTTGTACGTAGCAAACATCTCACCACCTAGAATCGTGCCATCCGTAAACACGATCTCGAAGTTTTGCGACTCAGGGTGAGACTTGCCATCCTTATTGGCGATGAAGGATGATTTGTTTCCCCACAAGCGGGGTTCGGAAAAACTAAACATTTTTATCTGATGCAGACTAATAACGCTTTCTGAACCTTGCCCATCTGGGAGAAGTGCTATTTCACCCTCCCCCCGGGCGGAGTAGGACATGAATTTTCCACTGACTTTTTTTCCACTTGCCAGGTTAACAATTACAGCCGCGCCTGCCTTCATATTATTATATGGCTCAGGAACCTCCCTAAATGCGGGCAACTTTCCACTCGAACTTAACATGACATTTTTAATTTCCTATAGCGCCTGGTAATTGCATGTAATCCACAATACGCCAAAACATACATGGGATAATAAGACATAATAGAGATGTAAACCGATTGATGGTTTTTTCGGCCTCTCCCTTGGCCTTATCGGCATTATGAGGGGAAATCTTAGAAGGCTGTATAAAATGGATCCCTCTTTAACGCAACAGCTTAAGCTATACGCTGTCACAGGGAACGAGAAGCGAACAATCGGTAAGTGCATGAAAGATGGACGGGAAGCATTGCGCGGGGTAAAGACGATCAATGAGACTGATCAGGTTGTCCCCGTGAAGGGGATAATATGCCCTTTAGGGTATGGCACACTCCACCCCGTCCAACTGCCGTTTCTAGGATGATTTCACCACCTCTGATAACATATCTTCGACATATTCAAAAAAACCATTACGGATAAATCATGTTTAACAATCTGACAGAACGGCTAAATGGCGTATTGCAGCGCCTGCGTGGGCAGGGGCGGCTGACCGAGGACAACATTAAGGAGACGCTACGCGAGGTGCGCATGGCGTTGCTGGAGGCGGATGTTGCACTGCCGGTCGTGCGCGACTTTATCGAGCACGTGCGGGAGCGGGCCGTCGGCCATGAAGTCTTGCAAAGCCTGACCCCCGGCCAGGCTTTGGTCAAGGTGGTGCATGATGAGTTGGTCGCTGTCATCGGCGAGGCAGCGGATATCAACCTGAGTGTGCAACCACCCGCGATTATCCTGATGGCCGGTTTGCAAGGTTCCGGCAAGACCACCACGGTCGCCAAACTCTCGCGCCTCCTTAAAGAACGCCGCAAGAAGACCGTGCTGGTGGCAAGCTGCGATATCTACCGCCCTGCGGCTATCGACCAGCTCGAAACACTGGCCAAAGAGGTCGGCGCGGTGTTTTATCCGAGCGACCCCTCCCAGGATCCGGTCAAGATCGCGCAAGAAGCAGTGGAGGAGGCCCGCAAGCGCTTCATCGACGTAGTGATCATCGACACCGCGGGCCGTTTGCATATCGACGCGGAGATGATGGACGAGATCAAGCGCCTGCACGGCGCGTTGCAGCCCATCGAGACGCTGTTCGTGGTTGACAGCATGACCGGCCAGGACGCGATCAACACCGCCAAGGCCTTCAATGAGGCCCTGCCGCTGACTGGCGTGGTGCTCACCAAGACCGACGGCGATGCGCGCGGCGGTGCGGCGCTGTCAATCCGGCACGTCACCGGCAAGCCCATCAAATTCCTCGGTGTCGGCGAAAAGACTGCCGCGCTGGAACCCTTCCATCCCGACCGTGTCGCCTCGCGCATCCTCGGCATGGGCGATGTGTTGAGCCTGGTGGAAGAGGTCGAACGCAACATCGACCGCGAGCAGGCGGAAAAACTCGCGGGCAAGCTCAAAAAGGGCAAGGGTTTTGACCTGGAGGACTTCCGCGACCAAATGCAGCAAATGCGCAAAATGGGCGGCATGGCGAGCCTTATGGACAAGATGCCGGGCATGTCCAACGTGCCACAGAAGGTCAAGGATCAGGTCAATGACAAAGAGGTGGTGCGCATGGAGGCCATCATCAACTCGATGACCCGCCAGGAGCGCCACTTCCCAGACGTCATCAAAGGCTCACGCAAGCGCCGCATCGCCGCTGGGTCTGGTGTACAGGTGCAGGATGTCAACCGCCTGCTCAAGCAGTTTGACCAGATGCAGCGGATGATGAAACAGATGTCCAAAGGCGGCGGCATCGCCAAACTGATGCGCGGGATGAAGGGGCGTTTGCCTTTTTGAAGTGCGAGAGGCTGGTTTCGTCTAATTCTATTTCCATTTCGAAACGTTAGTAATTGTGCAGGGTGCGTCCTACGGTTTCACTGTTGATTTAGAAATGGAATAACCGATCATTTACATGATTTCCATCAGGGACTTCAGGAATGAGATGGGCGCACGCTTCATTTCGCATTAGCGGCATCAGGTTGCTAGCGCCAGCTCTTGGTGCTGCGATCATATTGACCGTCGCTGCTCTAGGGATATGGCATGACAAGGCGCAGTTCGAGCTGGGTTACGCCTATTATTCCGGCAACTTCCACGGTTGGACCATGGGCTTTTCCCAGAACCACACGAAGGCAGCGCAGTGGCTACAGAATGCGGCTGAGCGCGGCCACCCCAGAGCGCAGTACACGCTTGGCACCCTTTATTCCCATGGCTGGGGCGTCACGAAGGATGAGGGTCAAGCTGTCTTATGGTTTACCCGAGCCGCTCAGCGAGGCTACGGGCCGTCCATGTATCATCTTGGATGGATGTACCACAAGGGAGATGGCGTACCCCAAAATTATGCCAGATCAATGCGCTTAATGCGTGGCGCGGCGGAGCAAGGCATGGCAGCGGCGCATTATGCGCTTGGTAGCTTTTTCGAGCATGGGAGCGGCGTAGCACCTGATCCTGTAGAGGCCCTCAAGTGGTACACCTTGGCGGCCTACTTCAGCAACAGCCTTCCAAAGCCGTTTGACAACGCTGCGGTTGCCATAAGGGCGACTGCTTCCCGCGACAGGCTGATAGCCCGGATGAGTCCGTCCCAAGTCGCGCAGGGCCAGCGATTGACGGCGGAATGGCTGGCTATCAGGAGGTGATAGGGGTCTACTGGGCTTCGGACTACGCAGCCCAGTCAAAAATCACTTAACACCACTGCGTTCAAGTGTCTGCATATCATATGAGATGCGTTGTGCTGGCGTTAGTATCGCGCGCATTTCCAGGATATGCGCGTAACGGGAACGCATAATCTGTTTTTTTACGCCCATCAATTCGTCGATCTTCGCGTGAAGCGTGTTGGTGGCTGTATTATCCCGCGTCGCCAGCGCGTTAATCTGCTTTTGCACAAGCTCCTCTTGCGCCTTTAACACAACCAGTTCGCGGTCGAGTTCAAGGTGCATCATATCCACACGAGACTTCTGATCGTCGCTCAGTGTTTTTGCCCAGGATTCGGTGAAATGGTGGGCGGATTTATGTTCCTTTTCAGTATGCGTATCGGGTTCCGCTGACACTGCAAACGGCACCAATAATGTTGCTGCCATCACGAATGGTAGTATGCGATGCGTCATAATCATGTTCGATCCCTCTCTGGTTTTGATTGACTGGATTTAATTTTACAGCCACTTCTCTCGAAATACAGGGACTCTCAACCGCCGCCCGCAATCTTTGCCTTGCCAGGCAAGACATGTTTCGCGGACGGTGCGCCGCCTCTTACCAGACTGCCAAGACCAGCCTCTTCCAAGCGGGCATTGAGATAAGCGCGGATGGATACAGGGTCTTCCAGGGCAAGCGCATGCTCAAGTATCTCCCGTGCGTGGGCGCGGCTGATGTTGCGTATCACCCATTTGATGCGCGGCAGGCTGGCGGCGCTCATGCTCAGGCTGTCGATACCCATGCCCAGCAGCAGCAGCGCCGCCGCCGGGTCGCCGGCCATTTCTCCGCATACGCTGACAGGTTTGCCTTGCCGGTGCGCACCATCGACCACTTGCATGAGGGCGCGCAGCACGGCAGGGTGCAGCGAATCGTAGAGGTTTGCGACGCGGGCGTTGTTGCGGTCCACGGCAAGCAGATACTGGGTGAGGTCGTTGGTGCCGACCGAGAGGAAATCCACGCGCCGCGCCAGTGCTTCGGTCTGATACACCGCAGAGGGCACCTCCACCATTGCACCGACATGGGGCCGCACGATAGTTTCCCCAGCCTCGACCAATTCCCGGTAGGCGCGGTCCAGCAGTCTCTGCGCTTCGTCGATCTCGGTGACGCCACTGATCATGGGCAACAGCACGTGCAGGTTGTTCAATCCCGCGCTGGCGCGCAGCATGGCACGCAGTTGTACGATAAAGATTTCGGGATGGTCAAGGGTGATGCGGATGCCGCGCCAGCCGAGGAAGGGATTGTCTTCGGTGATGGGAAAATACGGCAAATCCTTGTCACCTCCCACATCCAGTGTGCGCAGCGTCACCGGCCGGGGCGCGTAGGCCTCCAGCACCTGGCGATAGACTCGGCTCTGCTCCTCCTCACTGGGAAAGCGCTGGCGGATCATGAAGGGGATTTCGGTGCGGTACAGCCCGATACCCTCCGCGCCGCTGTTGAGCGATGAGGCGACATCAGACAACAATCCGGTATTGGCATAGAGGGGGACATGGATGCCGTCCATTGTTACGGCGGGGAGGTCGCGCAATTCCGCAAGACCGGCGGCGACCTCCGCCTCTTCGCGCTCCAGGCGGGCGTATTCAACGCGCAGACTGGCAGTGGGTTTTACGTACACCCTGCCCAAGTGACCATCGACAATCATTTCCTGCCCGTCCATGCGCGCCACGGGCAGATCGTTCGCGCCCACTACGGCGGGGATACCCATCGCGCGCGCGAGGATGGCGACATGCGAGGAGCTGGAGCCGCGCGCCGATATCACACCGACCAGCCGCTCATGGGGCACTTCGGCAAGCAGGGTGGCGGTAATCTCTTCGCCCACCAGGATAGTCCTGGGTGGATAAGGCGGTTGGCTGCGCTTGCCGCTTTGCAGGCACACCAGGATGCGCCGCCCCAGGTCGCGGATATCTTCGGCGCGTTCGCGGATGTAGGGGTCATCCATCTCATCGAAGATGCGCGCGTGTTCGTTGACCGTTTCGCGCAAGGCGCCGGAAGCCCAGCTCCCGGCGCGGATGCGCTGCACCGTGTTGTCCACCAGACTGTCGCTGCCCAGCATAAGCCGATAGGCATCGAACAGCGCGCGGTCTTCGGCCTGTAGCATCGGGCTAAGACGTTCACTGAGCACCTGGATGTCGGCCCGCACCGCCTCAACTGCTGCCATGAAGGCGGCCACCTCGGCGTCAATGTTGGTGATTTTTCGATCCGGCACGGCGTCCAGATCCGCAGCGGGATAAGCGACCATCGCCGTGCCTATGGCTACGCCCGGCGCGCCCGGCAGACCATCGATAGGGCGCAGTTCGTGCGCGGCGCTACCATTCAGCCCGTCGATCCCGCCGCTCGCCTGGGCATGGGCGATAGCCCCCGAAAGCTGGGCCGCGACGGTCACCAGGAAGGCGACCTCGTCTTCCCCGAAACGACGGCGGGCAAACTGACGCACCACGAGCACGCCCAGCACCCTGCGATGGTGAATGATCGGCACACCGAGGAAGGCATGATAGTGCTCCTCGCCGGTCTCGGCGATGAAGCGGTAACGTGGATGGCTGGTGGCGCTGTCAAGATTAAGTGGTTCGGCGGTCTCGGCGACCACGCTGATGATCCCCTCGCCCGGCGCCAGACGCACCACACCGACGGCGGCTGGGTTAAGCCCGTCGCTGGCCATCAGCACGTAGTGCTCCGTGTCGGGGTCGGCCAGATAGACCGAGCAAACCTCGGCAGCCATCTCTTGCTTGACGCGTTTGACAATAATGGCGAGTGCCTGCCCCAGGTTCTGGGCGGCGTTGACCTCTTGGATAATGCGGCGCAGGATGTCGAGCATGGTTGGTTGAGCTGTGAGCGCCTTTAGGGTTGCGACTGCGGGGGTGGTCAACGACCCGCTTTGTGTTGCATGCTGCTTTCCAATATCAGTGGGCGGTACGGCTCTTTGCGCTGATTCTGCTGCTTGAGCAAAGGCGCCAGTTCGCACAGGGCGCGCTGATAGACGCGGCGTTTGAACGACACAATCTCCCGCAGCGGATACCAGTAGTTTACCCAGCGCCAGCAATCAAACTCCGGCTTGTCGCTCCGGTCCAGCCTGACACAGTTCTCGTCGCTCATCAGGTGCAGCATATACCATACCTGCTTTTGGCCGATGCACAACGGCTTGCAGCCATGGCGGATCAGCTTGTGGGGCAGGCGGTAACGCAGCCAGCCACGGGTGTGGCCGATGATTGCGACATCGGTGGCGTGCAGCCCAATCTCCTCGTACAATTCGCGATACATCGCCTCCTCCGGGGACTCGTGCTCCCGGATGCCGCCTTGCGGGAATTGCCAAGCGTCCTGACCGATGCGCCGGGCCCAGAACACCCGGCCAGACAGGTTGCTCACGATGATCCCCACGTTGGGTCTGTAACCATCTGCATCAATCACTTGCGCGCCGCTTTAAAATAACTAACTTAACCACATTGTTCCACAAATCCATGCTCTTCCGCAAATGCGAAATCGTGGCGCTTGAGGATTATGGCGAACGTCGCTTGCCGCGAGTTTCAACACGTGCTTTACCTGTTCGACTTTCCCCTCTATGCTTTTGTTTCACTATCCTCAAAATAATGTGGAGCACCCGTTTTGAATCTTGCAATTTTTGACCTGGACAATACCCTGCTGGGCGGCGATAGCGATTACCTGTGGGGGCGATTTCTGGTGGAGCAGGGTATCGTCGACGGCGAAAACTACGAACGTGAAAACCGGCGCTTCTATGAAGAATACAAAGTGGGCACGCTGGACATCCACGAATTTCTACGCTTTTCATTGCGTCCCCTGGCGGAGCACGACGTTGAAACCCTGCGCACCTGGCGCGAAATCTTCATGCAGGAAAAAATAGCGCCCATCATGCTCCCGGCGGCGCGTGACCTGCTGGCAAATCACCGCGCACAGGGCCACCTGCTGTTGATCATTACCGCCACCAATCGCTTTGTCACAGAACTTATCGCCGCTGCGCTGAACGTGGATCATCTTATCGCCACAGAACCAGAGATGCTGGATGGACGTTATACCGGCAACGTGGCAGGTGTTCCCAGCTTCCGCGAAGGCAAAGTGAAATGCCTGAAAAACTGGTTAAAAACCAATGGCATAAATTTGGCTTCGAGCTGGTTTTACAGCGACTCGCTAAACGATCTGCCGTTGCTGGAGATGGTCACCCACCCCGTGGCAGTCGATCCGGATGACACCCTGGCCGATCACGCCCGGATGAGGGGATGGCCGATCATCAGCCTTAGATCCCCCAACAAAGCGGGATCACCCCCCCTTTGAAAAATGGGGTTTTGATGAGAAAACGCGTCCTCCTGCCCAGCCTGTTCCTGCTGTCCGTGGCGAGCGTGATCCTCGCGCTGGCATTCGGCAGCGTGACGATACGCTGGCCGGAGCTGTGGGCGGTGCTCAATGGCGCAGGCGGATTGAACCGCAGCCTGATGCTGGACCTGCGCCTGCCGCGCGCGGCTTCCGCGTTCGCCACCGGCGGCCTGCTGGCGCTGGCTGGCGCATTGATGCAAGTGCTGTTGCGCAATCCACTGGCCGATCCTTACATCCTGGGCATCTCGGGCGGTGCAGCCGTGGGCGCACTGCTCTCCATGTTGTTGGGCGCGAGTGGCGCATGGCTCACCGGCAGCGCCTTTGGCGGCGCCCTGCTGTCCATGCTGCTGGTGTTCACGCTGGCGCATGGCCACGGCAGTTGGACTTCATCCCATCTGCTTTTGACAGGTGTCGTCTGTGCCGCAGGCTGGGGCGCGGTGATCAGTTTTATCCTCGCCATCAGCCCCGATGCCCAGCTACGCGGCATGCTGTTCTGGTTGATGGGCAATCTCAGCCACGCCGATAACCCGTGGCCGGGACTGATAGTACTGGCGCTGGGTGTGATGGCATGTCTGCCCCTGGCCCGCAATCTCAATGTACTTTCACGTGGTGAGCTGCAGGCTGGCGCGTTAGGAGTGGCGATTGCGCCGCTACGTTGGCAGATCTATCTGATTGCCTCACTGCTCACCGCCGTGGCGGTGACGTTGGCGGGCAGCGTCGGCTTTGTTGGCCTGGTCGTACCGCACCTGCTGCGCCTAGCCATCGGAAATGACCAGCGCCTGCTGCTCCCCGCCGCCGTGCTGCTCGGCGGCAGTCTGCTGACGGTTGCCGACACCCTGGCGCGCACCGTGGTAGCTCCGCAGCAATTGCCGGTGGGTGTGATTACGGCGCTGTTGGGTGTGCCGGTGTTTCTCTATCTGCTCCAACGCAGCCCCCGCTGATGCCCGCGCTACTTACAGTCAATGATCTGGCCGTCTCCATCGCGGGCAAAAGTGTCTGCCGCGGATTAAACCTCGCCATCGAGCGCGGCCAGTGCTGGGGGATACTGGGGCGCAACGGCATCGGCAAGACTACCCTGCTCCATACCCTGGCCGGCCTACGCGCACCCGATGCCGGGACAATATACCTGGAGGAACAACCGCTAACCCGTCTGCCACGCCGCCATATCGCCCAATCCATCAGCGTGCTCTTTCAGCATAGCGAAGACCCGTTCCCCAGCACGGTACTGGAAACCGCCCTGATCGGACGGCATCCTTATCTGAACGCCTGGGACTGGGAAAGTGAAGAAGATCATATGTTGGCGCAGCAGGCCCTCGCAGCCGTTGGCATGGATGGCATGGCGTCTCGTCAGGCCGGCACACTTTCCGGCGGCGAACGGCAGCGGCTTGCCATCGCCACCCTACTCACCCAGGATCCACAACTGCTGCTGCTTGACGAACCCGCCAATCACCTCGACCTACACCACCAGATCACCATTCTCGACCTGCTCGTCCGCCAAACCCGCGAGCGCGGCAAGGCGCTGCTGATGATCGGCCACGACCTGAACCTGACGGCGCGCTATTGCGATCACGCCCTAATGTTGTTCGGGGAAGGGGAAACTACACAGGGAAAGCTGCCCCAGATCCTTACAGAAGAGAATCTGGCGCGGCTTTATGGACATCCCATTCAGTGCTTTTCAGTAGGCGGAAAACGGGTCTTTGTGCCGGAATGATACGAGTTACTTAAATGACTCTTTATTCACCGCTCGCCCCCGCGCGTCAATACGGCTGACGACACCCTTGCGCACCAGCTCGATCAGCGTCTGGTCGAGGGTTTGCATGCCGATGGCCTGGCCAGTCTGGATGGCGGAGTACATCTGCGGTATCTTGTTTTCGCGGATCAGGTTGCGGATGGCGGGGGTACCGATCATGATCTCATGCGCCGCGACACGCCCTCCCCCCACTTTTTTCAACAATGCCTGGGAGATAACCGCGCGTAGCGATTCCGAGAGCATGGAACGCACCATGTCCTTTTCCGCCGCTGGGAACACGTCGATGATACGGTCGATGGTCTTGGCCGCAGAATTGGTGTGCAGCGTGCCGAACACGAGGTGGCCGGTCTCCGCTGCGGTCAGCGCCAGACGGATGGTTTCCGGGTCGCGCATTTCACCGACCAGGATAATGTCCGGGTCTTCACGCAGCGCGGAGCGCAGTGATTGGCTGAATCCCAGGGTATCGCGGTGCACCTCGCGCTGGTTGACCAGGCACTTTTTGCTGGTATGGACGAACTCGATGGGGTCTTCGATAGTGAGGATGTGGCCGAACTCGTTATTGTTCTTGTAATCAACCATCGCCGCAAGGGTGGTCGATTTACCCGAGCCGGTCGGCCCGGTCACCAGCACCAGGCCGCGCGGGTTGTCGGCAATCTCCTTGAACACTGCCGGGCAACCTAAATCCTCAAGCGACAGGATAGTCGAGGGAATGGTGCGGAATACCCCGCCCGCGCCGCGATTATGGTTAAATACGTTGACGCGGAAGCGCGCCAGATCAGGTATCTCGAAGGAGAAGTCGGTTTCGAACAGCTCCTCGAAGTCCTTGCGCTGCCGGTCATTCATGATGTCGTAAAGCATGCCCTGCACGGCCTTGTGATCCAGCGGCGGGACATTGATGCGCCGCACGTCGCCATCCACGCGTATCATAGGTGGCAACCCCGCCGAGAGATGGAGATCGGAAGCCTTGTTTTTGACGCTGAACGCGAGTAATTCTGCTACATCCATCCTGTATACCTCTAAAATAACGTCGACCAGGGACCGTAATGAAGATATTAGCGGCACGTTGCACAATCTTTTGAATGTTGATGAGCAATAATTCACCCACGGATTCAATACAGGCGCGTCTCGACGCGGTGCGGCAGCGCATTGCCGAGGGGGAACGGCGGCATGGCAGGCCGCCCGGCGCAGTGATACTGTTGGCGGTGAGCAAGACCTGGCCAGTGGCGGATATCCGCGCCGCTATCGAGGCGGGCCAGACCCGCTTTGGCGAAAGCTATTTGCAAGAGGCGCTGCCAAAGATTGCAGCGTTACCGGACAAGGGCCTGGAGTGGCACTTTCTCGGCCCGATTCAATCCAACAAGACAAAAAACATCGCCCTGCATTTTGATTGGGCGCATGGCGTTGACAGATTAATCATTGCCGAGCGGCTGAATGCGCAACGTCCGCCGCACATGCCGCCACTGAATGTCTGCTTGCAGGTCAATGTCGGCAACGAGCCGCAAAAGGCGGGGGTCCGGGTGCAAGAGTTGCCTGCCCTTGCCAGCGCCGTGGCGGCACTGCCGCGCCTTAAATTGCGCGGATTGATGGCGATCCCTCCTCCGGCGGATAATATTGGGGAACAACGCCAGGCATTCCGGATTGTACGCGAGGCGCTGGAGAGGCTTAATGACAGCGGACTGGCGCTTGATACCTTGTCGATGGGCATGTCCGGCGACATGGAGGCCGCCATTGCCGAAGGCGCCACCCTGGTGCGCATCGGCAGCGCGATTTTTGGGGAACGAACTAAGTAAAAGGCATTGTTTACCCTTAAAACCTCTTTTTGTCCACGAAAAACACGGAATTCACGAAATAAAACAAAAACATGGATGGCTTCAGCAATTGACCGGATGGGTGACAGGTAACACGCGATATGTATTTGAATATTTTCGTGTTTTTTCGTGACTTTCGTGGATAACCGAGTTTTTTAGGTTTATGTATAACGGAGAGACCAAATCATGACCACAAAAACCAGCACCATCGCGTTTATCGGCGGAGGAAACATGGCGCGCAGCCTGATTGGCGGGTTGCTTGCCGATGGCTATAACGCACAAAACATCCGGGTCTCTGACCCTGATCAGGGTCAGCGTGACGCGATAAAGAAAAATTTTGCAGTACATGCCGTCGCATCAAACCAGGAGGCTATCAAACATGCCGATGCAGTGATTCTCGCCGTGAAACCGCAGGTTCTGCGGACGGTAGCCGAGGATCTGGCAAAAGCTGCGCAAAAAACAAAACCCCTGATCATCTCCATAGCAGCGGGCATCCGCGCGGACGCGCTGAATATCTGGCTGGGCGACGACCTCCCCATCGTGCGCGCCATGCCCAACACCCCGGCGCTGGTAGGCAGCGGCGCCACTGCACTGTACGCCAATACGCGGGTATCAAAACACCAGCATGATCTGGCGGAATCGATCATGCGCGCTGTTGGGCTGGCATTGTGGCTGGACCATGAGGCGCAGATGGATGCCGTCACGGCGCTGTCGGGAAGCGGCCCGGCCTATTTTTTCCTGATCATGGAAGCGTTGGAAAATGCCGGGCGCGAGCTTGGCCTGCCACCCGAAACCGCACGGCTGTTGACCTTGCAGACCGCCTTCGGCGCAGCCAAGATGGCATTGGAAAGCACCGAGGACAGCGCTACGCTGCGCGCGCGCGTCACCTCCCCCGGCGGCACCACGGAGCAGGCAATCAAGGTATTGCAAGAGGGGCAGATCAAAAATCTGTTCTCCAAAGCCCTCGCTGCCGCGCACGGACGTTCCATTGAGATGGCTGAACTGCTGGGGGGGGCACGTGGATAATCCTTATCTATCAGCCTCTTCAGTATTTCTGGTCAAAACGGCATTTGATCTGTTCATCGGGGCGGTGCTGCTGCGCTTTTTGCTGCAATGGGTGCGCGCCGATTTCCGCAACCCGGCCAGCCAATTTTTGATGAAAGTTACCAACCCGGTGTTGATCCCGTTGCGCCGCGTCATTCCGGGCATGGGCGGTATCGACATCGCCTCGGTGATTGTGATCGCCACACTGCAAGTAGTAAAGGTGCTACTGATCCACATCATAGCCGCCCAAGCCACGTCGGTCGCAGGACTACTGGTGCTGTCCCTCGCCGACTTTATCGAACTGCTGCTCGGTCTCTACACCATCACACTCATACTCGAAGTTATTCTAAGCTGGGTGGGTCCGCAAACCCGCAACCCCCTCGCCGGACCACTGCATGCACTCAATGAGCCCCTTCTGGCACCCGTGCGCCGCGTGATGCCGGCGATGGCCGGTTTTGATTTGTCGCCCATCGTGGTGTTGATAGTCTTCCATCTCCTCAAGATTCTGGCGGTTGCGCCGCTGACTGATATGGGGCGCGGACTGGGTTGACATGGTATCGCTGGGAGCACGATGCCCTACTGCTGGCTATCAGGGTACAGCCGCGCGCCAGCAAGGATGAGATGGTCACAGGCCAGGGCGATCATTTAAAGATACGCATCGCCGCGCCTCCGGTGGATGGCAAGGCTAACGCCTATCTCATTGAATTCTTGTCCGGCGTGTTCACAGTGCCAAAATCGAACATAACAATATTGAGCGGCGAGGTGGGACGGGCAAAGCGCATACGCATTCAAGCACCGCGCGCGCTTCCGCCCTTTATCGATCCCCCGCTAAAGCCTGCCGGAAAATGACCGATAACAGGGATAGTGAAAACAAGGTTGGGCCTTTGGGCTGGAGCAGTCAGGTGATAGTTATGTTCACAGGCAGTGAGTGAGGGGCATGGAAGAAGATCGCTTTAAACAGCAAATGCGCGCCTTCGATCATTGGAAGGCGGATACCGCGCGAACCATCCAGGGCTTCATGGACTGGCTCGACAGCCAGCAACTGGGCACCCCCGAAATGGGTTTGCGCCTTTACAATGCGATTGAAACGCTGCGTTCCGACCGCTTGACCATCGCCTTCGTGGCGGAATTCTCGCGCGGCAAGACCGAGTTGATCAACGCCATTTTCTTCGCCGATTACAAACGCCGCCTGCTGCCATCCGATGCCGGCAGAACGACAATGTGTCCTACGGAGCTGTTTTACGACACCGTGGAAGATGAGGCCTATATTCGCCTGCTGCCCATTGAGACGCGGCAGGAGGATATCAGCATCGCCGATCTCAAACGCGATCTTTCGCGCTGGACCACCTTCCCCCTGAATATCAATTCTCCGGAAAGCATGGCGGAGACGCTGCAACAGGTAGTCAAGGTCAAGCACGTACCCATCGCCGAAGCGCAGCGTCTGGGGTTATACAACGAAGACATGAATGCCAGCATGAACGCGGGTGATAAAGCCCCGGAGACAGCCGAAATCCCGCAGTGGCGCCACGCGCTCATCAGCTTTCCTCACCCGCTCCTCCAGCAAGGCCTGGTGATATTGGATACACCGGGGCTTAACGCCCTCGGTAACGAACCGGAACTTACCCTGAACATGCTGCCCAGCGCCCAGGCGGTGCTGTTTGTGCTGGCGGCGGATACCGGCGTCACGCGCAGCGATCTCGATATGTGGCAAAATCATATCAAGGGCTGCCGTGGCGAAGGGAACAATGGTCTGGTGGCTGCGCTCAACAAAATAGACACCCTGTGGGATGAAATAAAAAATCCGACGGAAGTCGACGCCACCATTGAGTCGCAGCTGCGGGAGACCGCGCGCATGCTCGGCATCGATCCCGGCAATGTATTCCCCGTGTCGGCGCAAAAGGCACTGCTGGCGAAGATCCGCCAGGATCATGACCTGCTGGAACGCAGCCGGCTTCCGACGCTAGAAGCCTTCCTGTCCGACAATATTGTGCCCGCCAAACAATCCATTGTGCGCGACAATATCGTGGGCATTGCCGGCACCATGCTCGGCGATGTTCGCAACACCCTCGAATCACGGCTGCACAACACCAAACAGCAAATTGACGAACTGAAGGGGCTGGAAAACACCAACGCGGATGTGCTGCAACATTTAGTGCGCAAAACACGTGAAAAACAGGCCGCCTTCAACAAAAAAATGGAGCACTTCCAGTCCAGCCGCCGCATTCTGGCGCAGCAGGCCAAAATCATTATGGATGCACTCAGTCTCCCCGTCTTTGACAACATGATGGCGGCAGCGCGCAAGGATATGGAAGGTAGCTGGAGCACGGGCGGGCTGAAAAAAGGCATGCAGACATTTTTCGACAACATGCGCGATACCATGCAAATCGTATCCAGGCAGGCCGACCAAACCTATGCCGTCATCCAGACGATTTACAACAAATTCCATGAGGACGGCGGCCCCTCCCACGTCATGCCGAAAATGTTTTCCGTGAAGAAATATTCGGAGGATTTCGAAAAACTCTATTGGGAGGCTGAAAAATTCCGCAACAGCCCTGTTACCACCATGACGGAGCAGAGCTTTGTCGTCAAAAAATTCTTCATCTCACTGGGAAGCCACGCCCGCTACATTGTCTCCAAAGCCAGTCAGGAGGCGGACACCTGGCTTAAAGAAATCATGCACCCGCTGGTAAAACAGATCAATGAGAGCAAGCTGCAACTGGAGCAGCAAATGGCAACCTTGAACAAGGTGAACGATTCCAAGGACAATCTTCAGGAAAAGCTCAAGGAGCTCGAAATGCAAGGCACGGCACTTGAGGCACAACTTGCCACGCTGGCCGAGATGGATCAAACAATACGCGCTCCCCTCCCCGGCAATAGTCCATCCACCGCACCGGAACGCCTTTCGAGCGTGGCGTGAAGAAAAACACTCCCCCCACAACAACGTCCCACGGCCAGACGGCAAAGCTGCCTGACATTAATCTCATGGGTCATGACAATGTAGCGTGCTGTCCCCGTTTCCCGCGCAAAAAGCCCCGCCTCGCGGGACTTTTTCACTTTACGCCTTCAATTAATGCAATATCCTTGCGCAATAAATCATTGACCATATCGTTAACCGCCACACCCTTCATCTTGGCCTTGGCGGCTAGGTAATCGAGCACATCGGCGTCGAGATATACCGGCAGGTTCAACGTGGCTTTGGGCCGGTAAAACTCGCCGCGCGTGCCCTTGGAAAAATCATACTCGTCTTTCATAGGCTTTCCTCGTATTGGTGTTGCTCATTTTTGGTGGCCGTGCGGGCCGAGATAATCCGGACCGTGGTGCAGTCTTCGTGTTCCACAAAGGTGTGGGCCACCACAAGCAGCATCTCGCTTTTCACTTTGCCCAGGGTTATCCAGCGTTCCTCGGCCTCGCTGTACTCATCATCGAAAACCGCGATATGCAGGGCATCGAGAAACACCTCGGTGGCCTGCTCGAAACTGACCCCGTGTTTTGCGGCATTGACCTTGGCTTTGCGCGGGTCCCACTCGAAAGTATATTGCATCACTAACCCTTAGCTGCCCGGCCCATGGCCTTGGTCATTTGTACCTTGGGCCAGGCGCAACGGTAATCAGACATGGCAGAAGTATCGCGACAATTTTAATTCGGCGCAATGCCCTTCGGTTATTGCGCCCTACCGGACTAAAAATATCCCAGTTTTTTGCTTGGTTTATGAATTTCGAAAAACTTGAGCGTTTATTGATGTATATCAAATACAACTTAATAAAAATCTGATGTACTGATCGCAACTGAATTAGCTGTTCCAATACCTTTCAATAACACGAAGAGGACGGCATTTTCTGTTTCCGCGATTTTTCATCAAGTGGCGGCTGTAAAAGGGGGTGAGATAGAAAAGATGGTCGACAACATAAGGTGCGGGGGCTTTGTTCCGGGCGTGAGGCCATCCCTTATCCCGGAAATTCGCCAAACATATTCATAAAGTAAAGAGCGATAAAAGGAAAGTATATGAACGCCATTAAACAAAAGGCATTAGTGAGGACGGCCGCCTTAAGGGCGGCGCTACGCGGTGTGGGGCCGACGGCGGCGAGAAGTAAAATATCAGAACTACTAATACTTTTTCTGATTGTCATGTGTGGGGTTTTGCCAATTCAACTGGTACAGGCTGATCCCCACGCTGGCATGTCAAAGAATGTCGTCATCATTGGCGGGACGACAGTCTCGGATAGTTGTTCCGGTACGGACGCCAACAAGGTTATCAACGGGGGATGTCTACCCGTGGTGGGTGCCGTCGGCGAAATCGGTGACTTCACCTTCGCGGGTATGACCACAGTCGACGTCAGCGCCGCCAACCTGGCCAGCTACGATACGGCCGTGCTGAACGTCGCCAGCAATGACATGGACTGTGACGTAGATACCCTCAATACAGCCCAGAAACAGGATCTGGTGAATTTCGTCAAGGGCGGCAAGAAACTGATCATCTTCGATAGCGAGTGCTCTACCCAGAACTATAGCTGGCTACCGTTCCCCTTCACCACTGCCAATCCGGGCGCCATGGGCGCGAATGGGACTCTAAACATTCTTGAGGAAAACATACTTTCGTCCAAGGATCCGGCCAATCCCCACTATATCGACGCCGCATACTTGGGTGGGAGCACCGACGCGGTGGGGGATATGAATGTAATGACCACATTTGATCCCAACTGGTGCGTAGATATGTCGGGCACCAACGCTAACCAGGTCACGGGGCCGGTGCATACCTACGCCAAATATCCCGCCGGGACAGATGCAGGGCTGATCATCTATAACGGACTGGATATTGACTATCTGCGCCCCACTGCTACGAACGATGGCTCAAAGAACCTGCGGAAGATGTGGGTCCAGGAGCTGCAGCAGCCGTTCAACCCCTCCAATCTGCCCTGTGGTGTCACGGTGGCAGGTATAACATTAGCGCCAGTGGCCGCCACCAATCCAGCCGGGGGGAACCATACCGTTACAGCCAACCTCACCGATCTGCTAGGCAAGCCGACTGTTGGCGTTTTGGTGGCATTCGAGGTTCTTGCGGGAGGAGTAAATGCGGGCATCACTGGAACCTGCAGCCCGGTTGACTGTAAATCAGATGCAACGGGTAACGTCAGCTTCACTTACAAGAGTAATGGTGCTGTGGGCACTGACCAGATAAAGGCCTGCTACGTCAACGGTGGAAGTCAACAAATCTGCTCGCAGGTGGTGACGAAAGCTTGGGTTAGCATAGGTGTGGCATTAACACCGGCGGTGTCCACTAATCCAGCCGGGGGAAGTCATACCGTTACAGCAGCGCTTACTGATCCACAGGGTAACCCGCAAGGTGGTGTGCCTGTGACATTCAAGGTTATTTCGGGGCCAAATGCGGAGGCTACCGGAACCTGCAACCCTGGAGACTGCAAATCAGACTCGGCAGGGAAGGTCAGCTTCACCTATCAGAGTAACGGCTTTGTGGGCGCTGACAAAATAGAGGTTTGTTTCGCTAATGGAATAGGCCAACAAGTGTGCTCACAGGCGGTGGTCAACGAGTGGAAGGAGGCTCAACCCACCGCTATTCCGCAACCCTTCACCCTTGAAGGCAAGGGCGGCGGGGGCAGCATGGGTCTGCTGGACCTGGCGCTCGGCTTAGGCTGTGCGGCGCTTGCCATGATCAGCCGGAGACGCATGGCTATGGTGGCTGGCCTGCTGAGCTGTCTGGTGATGGTGGCTGCTGTCATCGCAACCCCGCCTGCGCTGGCTGCCGTTCCCGGCTGGTATGCGGGTGCCAGCGGCGGCTGGACGAAGGGCAAATTTAGCTCTTCCGACCTCCAGGGGGCCTTGACGGCCAAGGGCTACAGCCTGGACTCGGTAGATGTGGACAACACCGACACTGGCTGGAAGCTGTTTGGCGGCTATCAGTTCAACCCGTTCCTTGCCGCCGAGGCCAGCTATGTGGACCTGGGGGATATCACCTCCACGGTCAAGGGGACGATAGATCCGGCCAATATCCCCACCCTGTTGAAAGATGCGTCAGACGTGCATGGCTATCTGGCCAAGGGCTGGACACTGGCGGGCGTTGGCATCTGGCCGGTAAAACCGACGGTGTCCTTGTTTGCCAAGGCGGGGCTGTTTGCCTGGACGGCGGATGTCGACATCAAAGAGGTATCGAGCGGGTTGAGCGCCTCACGCAGCGCGAACGGTACCAATGGCATGTTTGGCGTGGGTGCGCGGTTCATGCCTCATCCCAAGTGGGAGCTGCGCGCCGAGTATGAGCGTTATCAGGTGAGCAGCGATTGGGCCGATTTCTTCTCGCTCGGCGCAGCCTATCACTTCTGATCGTTTGAACCTGCTGCAGGAGGAGAAAACCGGGCCACCATGCCCGGTTTTCTTTTGCGCGAACGGTTGAGCCACACCATCCCCATACAAATCAATGCCGCCATATCAAACGCGCCGCCTCCTCCCGTGGTCTCCGTGGCGGCCAAATTAACCGTATCGGAAGCCGCCGGGCTGATGTTGCCGGTGGCATCCCTCAGCCAGGCGTATACGGTCTTGTTACCGCCTCCTGCGCTCAAGGTATAGGGAAGGCTCGCCTGATAGCTGGTGGCTATGGGTGTCGGGGTAAAATCGGCATCAGAGGGCGGAGTGGGATGTTCGGTGAGGTAGTAGCCGCTGACGCCCACATCACTGCTGCCGTTCAAGGATACGGTAACATTTCTTGAAGATACCTCGGTTGCCCCTTGGTTGATGTTTATCGAGACCTGGGCCAGGGACGCGCTGCCGGTGATGGGCAGGCTGCTTACCAGCGCGTAGGGCTGGCCGCCCTGCACCTTAACGCCTTTGACCTTCACTTGCCAGGCGCCGGCCAGCGGGGTGTCGACCTCGACCTGCTCTATATTATCCACCCGGTTGGGGCCGCTGGCGATGGCCGGGGCGGCAGGGTTTGCAAGGCCTGCGAGGCTATAGGGATAGTGGATCACGCCATTGGGGGCGATGAGTTCAAGATCGAGATCATTGACCAGCGCCTTGGCGGCGTCCGGCGCGCCGGGAAGATCCGTCCATGCGATGGTGACCTTCAGCCTGGGCGTCGCTTCCGGCACCGCGAGGGGGAGCACCTGTTCGGTGCCGTCCGTCACGCTGCCGGTATCCATGCGCCGCCCGTCGCCAATACCGGCGCTGACGATGCCTGTAGCGGCCTGGGCATCCAGTAGCCCCCACCCGTAGGCATAGTCAGGCCCCTTATTACCCAAGTCCTGGGCGGAGTGGGCTAGCAGAGCCTTAATCATGTGCGGAGATGGCGTTTGACCCTGGGCTTTGGCGCGATAGCGCTCAATGATCAGCGCCACGGCCCCACTCACGGTGGGCGTGGACATCGACGTGCCGCTCAAGCGGGTGTAGCCGTTGTTCAAATACGTGGAGTACAGGCCCACGCCATCGGCGACGATATCGGGTTTGATGCGGCCATCGTCGGTGGGGCCCCAGGAGCTGAAATTAGTCATGCCTCCGGCTTGGTCCACGGCGCCGACGGTGATGATATTCTTGGCGACACCCACCAGCCCGATGCTGTCATAGTCACCATCCGGTACGTGCTCATCGGTATACAGGGTGGATGAGTCGCCGATGTGGTAGTGGGGCGCGTTACCCGCGCCGGTGTCACTGCGGTCGTTACCCGCCGATTTGACGACAATCAGGGCATGATCGGCGACAAGCTGATCCCACAGGCGCGTAACATGGCCATAGGCGCCGAAGTCCGGCTCCCTGGTGTTTTTCGCTCCGCCGTACCACACCCATTTACCACCGCCATAGCGATTGTATTGCCAGCCGGCAGCGTAATTCCACGAGTGATTGCTCAGCGCCATCCCCTTCGATGCTTGCGCCTCGACCTGCTGCCCGAGGGTGTCGCCATAATAGTCATAGGACAGCAGTGAGGCGCCTGGCGCCATACCGCGCGCCATGGGAGAAGCAAGGCCCGAACCGATCAGGGTGCCGGCGACGTGGGTGGCATGGCCGGAGACGGTGCTTCCTTCGGCCACGGTGACGCGGCCCGTCAAATCGGGATGGGATGCCTGCGCCGCCCCTTCATCCCAGGCACCTATCACCACGCCACTGCCGGAGAGGTTATAGGGCGCCGTCCAGAGGCGATCCACCTTGGATGCCGCTGCCGCCTCGACATTATTGGGAATTTTGTCAGGTTCCTGGTTCACCGCATGAAGCGGTGGCAAACCTGCATATCCCCGGCTCAATGACATGCTTTCAATACTGTCGTGAGACGGGCACATGCCAAATAGCACGAATAGCGTGATAATCGCCGCTGGGCGTGTTTGCCTGTATTCAGAATGTGTGGGGGCTTTGTCGGCCATGACAACAGAGGCTCATATCCAAGGGATACATGCTTCTGTTATCGGCTGATGCGTAGGGGTTCTTTAGCAAGTAGCCCGGATGAAGCGAAGCGCAATCCGGGGAACAATCACCGCAACATCAGCACCCTCTCCGAGAACCATACTAACCCGATAGGTGTTCCCGGATTGTCATCCGGGCTACCTCGCTACGGCCCTACTACTATTGATGGAGCAAGCCTGTCAACGCTCCTCAAACTCAAAGGCATCGAAGTAAAAATGTTCGCGTGGCAAGCCACGTGCGAGGCAGGTTTCCCGCGCGGCGTTGACCATTGCCGGCGAGCCACTGGCATAGACTTCAAAAGCGCTCAGGTCAGCAAAATCCCCAACCACGGCATCCTGCACATAGCCGCGCCTGCCACGCCAGCCATCACCCGCTTCGGGCCGGGACAGCACTGGCGCGTATTCGAGATTTTCGACCTCACTCACCCAGCCGCGCACCACCCTGTCCAGATAAAGAGCCTGTTTCGTGGATGCGCCCCGGTAAAGGTAGATGGGGCGCTGCACGCCCTGCGTCAGTGCGTCCTCAACGATGCCTTTGATGGGCGCAAAGCCCGTGCCTGCGGCCATGAAGATAATGGGCCGCGCCGACTCCTTGCGCAGAGTGAAGTCGCCCAGCGGCCCCTCAATGCGCAGGATATCTTTTTCCTTCATGCCATTGAACACATGCCCGGTGAACTCCCCGCCCTCGACCAGGCCGATATGCAGTTCAATGAAACCCTGTTCATGCGGAGGGTTGGCAATCGAGAAGCTACGCCTGCGCCCGTCGCGTAGAATGATATTGATGTATTGCCCTGCGGCATACTGCAAGCGCTCGGTGTTGGGCAGCTTGAGATGCAGACGCATCACGTCGGGCGCGAGCAGCTCCATTTTTTCCACCCGGCACGGCAGCTTCTTCACCACCATATCAAGCAAAACGCGGCCGCTACGCGGCTCAATTGCAATATCAGTCAGTGGTTTTGCTTTGCAGAACAGCGCCATGCCCGCATTCATTTCCTGTTCGCTCAAGGCATGCGGGGAAAAATCTCCATAATCAACGCGGCCTTCCAGAATCTTTCCCTTGCACGCCCCGCACTGGCCGTTGCGGCAACCGTAGGGCAGCGGCACGCCCTGGCGCACAGCGGCGTCGATGAGGGTCTCACCTGGGTCAACGATGAAATTACGATCTCCGGGATGAATATGAATTTTGAGGCGCATGGACTAACCTTGGTATGCTGTTGTTGCCTAATTTTACACCGGAGCACCTCATGAATCATGCATTTATCATCGGCTGCGGCGACATCGGCCGGCGCGTGGCAAAGCTGTGGCAGGCAGCAGGCCGCTCGGTGAGCGCACTGGCCCGTTCGGCAGAGCGTGCGCAATCGCTGGCTGACAGTGGCATCACCCCGGTCAGTGGTGACCTGGATCGACCCGATTCGCTGCACGATCTGCCGGTTAAAAATTCGGTGCTGTTCTATTTTGCCCCGCCACCCGGAGATGGGCAGGGCGATCCACGCGTGCGTGCCACGCTCGCTGCGCTAACCCCATCAAACTGGCCCACCCGCATCGTCTACATCAGCACCACCGGCGTATATGGCGACTGTCAGGGCGGATGGGTGACGGAGGAAACGCCCACCCATCCACGCAGCGCACGCGGCGCGCGGCGGCTCGACGCCGAAACTGCCTTACTCGACTGGCATCGCGCCAGCGGCGTTCCGGTGGTGATCCTGCGCGTGCCGGGCATCTATGGCCCAGGCCGCCTGCCGCTGGAACGCATCAGACAAGGCACCCCGGTGGTACGCGAGGAAGAAGCGCCCTACAGCAACCGCATTCACGCCGACGACCTGGCGCGCGTCTGCGTCGTAGCGGCAGATCGGGGACGCGCCGGGGAACTCTACAACATCAGCGACGGCCAACCCACCACTATGACTGATTACTTTTACCGCGTCGCGGATACGCTCAACCTCCCCCGCCCGCCCGCCGTGAACATGGCCGAGGCACGGCAGCAACTCACGCCGGGCATGGTGTCATTTCTGGAAGAATCACGGCGCATCGACAATCGAAAGATGCGGGAGGAATTGGGGCTGGAATTGCTTTATCCCAGCCTGGAATCCGGTTTGGCAGCTTGTTTGGCTGACAAAGGATAACTGATGTTGCGCACGCCCAATGGAAAGGTGCGGTCCACGAAAAACACGAAAGGCACGAAAAATGGGTTGGGTTGCTGGCACAGAAATACGTCTGAGCTTGTTATTCGAAAGCAACAGCCGAACAGGTTGTGCTATGAATCTTTTTCGTGCCTTTCGTGTTTTTCGTGGACGGTGCGTAACATCAAGAGATAAATCAAAAACGCCCGGCACCGGCGTAGAGCCAGTGTCGGGCGTAATACTGCAACTACAGACGCGAATTACTTGGTGGGCAGGATGCCTGCGGCCTTGATCTTGGCCGGGTCCGTGTCACCGTTGATATTGGTGATCACCAGTTTGCCATGTCCCAGGTTGTAATCATTGCGGAAGTCGTAGACGCCGCCCATGACGGCCAGTTTGCCTGCCTTGACTTCGGCAGCGAATTTTTCCATGGCGAAGGCAACCTGGTTGTTGACGTTTGCCTCCACGCTGGTCATTACCTCTTTGTTGTCATCTGCGTTCTTGCCAGGCACTTTGATGGTGTCGAGTTCACGCTTGATGGGTGCCTCTATGCTGGAGTAATCACCCATCGCCGCCTTCACTGCACCGCAAGCGGAATGGCCGATAACCAGCAGCAGTGGCGTGTGCAAATGACGCACGCCGTATTCGACGGAACCCTCGGCGGTCGTTATCTGATTACCGATATCACGCACCATGAACAAATCGCCCTCGGGGTCCTTGTCTAAAGCATGGGTATGGACGCGCGAGTCGGAGCAGGTCACAACCGTGGCGCGGGGCTTCTGCCCTTTGATGTGCTCGGCAAAGTGGGCGGCTTTGTTTGCGTTGACGAAACTCTGGTTGTCATGCACGAGATTCTTGACGATCGCCCTGATTTGCTCTTTTTCGTTCCCCGCAGCGGCAGACGAGTGAGCGTCATGAGCGTCGGCTGCCAAGGCCTGTCCTGCAAAGAGGAAAGCGGGCAAAGACAGAACGGCGAAACAGGTTTTTGCTAATTTATACATCCCTACATCCTCCACCTTTTATAATGTTGAACTAGATTCATTTTACTATCGGCGCCTTGAGATGGTTACGTCCGGTACTGCACGACCGGACGCCCTCTTCCCCCATCCCCATCGTTTGAATTTGCTTTGAACAAACCCAAAAAACAGACAAACATGGCCCAAACGCTGACTATCCTATATTACATAGGAACTAACGGATAGCAATACCCAATTATCAATCATTACCATCGAAAACCCCCAAATCCTGCCACATCGTGTCCACGCGCCTTTTCACATCCTCGCTCATACCGATCGGCTGCCCCCACTCGCGGCTGGTTTCGCCCTTCCATTTATTGGTGGCATCGAAACCGATCTTGGAACCCAGACCCGACACCGGGGATGCAAAATCCAGATAATCAATGGGCGTGTTTTCGATGATGGTGGTGTCACGTCCAGGGTCCATGCGCGTGGTCATCGCCCAGATCACATCCTTCCAGTCGCGCACGTTCACATCTTCATCCGTGACAATGACAAACTTGGTGTACATGAACTGGCGCAGGAACGACCACACCCCCAACATCACACGCTTGGCGTGGCCGGGGTATTGTTTGCGCATGCTCACCACCGCCAGGCGGTAGGAGCAGCCCTCGGGCGGCAGATAAAAATCCACAATCTCCGGGAACTGCTTTTGCAGAATCGGCACGAACACTTCATTGAGCGCCACGCCCAGCACTGCGGGCTCATCCGGCGGCCTGCCGGTATAGGTGCTGTGATAGATGGGATTGTCGCGGTGGGTGATGCGCTCGATGGTGAACACCGGAAAGGTATCCACTTCATTATAGTAGCCGGTGTGATCGCCAAACGGTCCCTCCGGGGCTTCTTCACCCGGCTCAATATAACCCTCCAGCACGAACTCGGCACTGGCAGGCACCTGCAAATCGTTGGTCTGGCACTTCACCAGCTCGGTCTTGGCGCCGCGCAGCAGCCCGGCAAAGGCATATTCGGACAGCGTATCCGGCACCGGCGTCACCGCACCGAGTATCGTCGCCGGGTCTGCACCCAGCGCTACCGCCACCGGAAAGCGCTCGCCGGGATGGGCAAGCTGCCACTCGCGAAAATCCAAAGCCCCACCGCGGGGCGATAGCCAGCGCATGATGACCTTGTTGCGCCCGATCACCTGCTGGCGATAGATCCCCAGATTCTGCCGCTCCTTATGCGGCCCCTTGGTCACCACCAGCGCCCAGGTGATGAGCGGCCCTGCATCGCCCGGCCAGCAGGTCTGAATCGGAAGCGCGGACAGATCGACATCCGCGGCCTCGATGACATTCTCCTGGCAAGCCGCACGGCTCACCACCTTGGGCGCCATGTTCAACACCTGTTTGAAGATAGGCAATTTATCCCAGGCATCCCGCATCCCTTTGGGCGGTTCGGGCTCCTTCAAAAAGGCCAACGTCTTGCCCACCTCGCGCAGCGCCTCGACCGAATCCTCCCCCATGCCCAATGCGACACGGCGCGGCGTGCCGAACAGATTGCCGAGCACCGGGATGGTGTAACCCTTGGGATTTTCAAACAACAATGCCGGCCCGCCCGCCCGCAGGGTGCGGTCGCAGATCTCGGTCATTTCAAGAATGGGATCAACTTCGAGGGTGATGCGCTTGAGTTCCCCCTCTTTCTCCAGTTTGGCGATGAAGTCACGCAGGTCATGGTATTTCATGCCTGGATCATAGCAATGTTCTGGAAGTTTCGCCTAGCCCGATGATGAGCTATAAACGAATAATCTCTCCACCCTGCAACCTCCGCAGATTGCGTCCGGCCATGGCGGCCTGGCACTCCGCGAAGATGATCTCTTCGTCACCGGGCTTGTTGTGCGTAATATACACTAGGGGGTCATGGCACAGCTTTACCAGGTCTTCCGCCAGCAATATGGGACAATAATGACGGGCCAGGCGGCTAAGCTCCAGATTGTGATTGGCGAAGGCCGCTTCGACAATGAGCACGTCCAGGCGTTGATGGGCGTTCAGCGCGCCCCATAAACTGTCGTTGCTGGTGGTATCTCCAGTGAAGGCGAAGACGCCGGTGGGACATTCAACACGATAGCCAGCACCCGGCACCGTGTGATTGACGGGGATCATTTCCAGCGTTCGCCCTGCTATTGCACAGACTTCGCCAGGCACCATGATCTCATAGCGCAGCACCGGCTTTTCGGGGCTGGGCAGCCTGGCAAAATCGGGCCAAATCACCCAGTTGAAGATGTGCTCTTGCAACGCCCGCAGGGTAGCGCCCTGGCCATGAACTACGATAGGCTCGTGTATGCAGTCGAAGATGCTGTCCAGCAGCAACGGCAGAAAGGCGATGTGATCAAGGTGGGAATGTGTTATGAATATATGGCGAATGGCGGCCATCTCATCAAAGCTTAAATCCCCCACGCCGCTGCCCGCGTCGATGAGGATATCCCCGTCGATCAGCAAGGACGTGGTTCTAAGCCCGGTTCCAACCCCTCCACTCGCCCCCAACACGCGCACGTTCATGTGTCACCGTCCTGTCTTCCCATCATCTCTCCACCGCTCCTGACTATACATGAGGCTTGCACCAAAGAGATATACCGGCCCCCACAGGCTCCTAAGAACCTGTTTACGATCTCGCTGAAGGGCGCATCGCGGCGTTGAAAATGGCCTCAAAATGCTCACATACTCCGTGTATGCTCCGCTTTTTCGGCCATTTTCGCCTTGCGCTGGAAACCCTTCGCTTCGCTCTTCCCTTGATCGAAATCGTAAACAGGTTCTAAAGCCTGACTATCGAATACATCGGCCGATTTATCCGGAAACATGAGCCTGCCCCTTCAATGACAGCCGCAGATATGAGATTATCTCTAATTGTAGATTGAGCCACGGAAACATGAGTACTATTGCAATCAGCTTTGCCACCGTTATTTTGTATTGCTTAACGGGCTTCCTGCTCGCATTCTCACTCTACAAGAGGGGGAATGCACCGGTCTCCAGAGGGGGATTGATCGCCATGGGCATGGCCGCCGTTGTGCTGCACGCCATCACCTTGTATCAAAGCCTGTTTACCGCGCAGGGACTGAATCTCGGCTTCTTCAATGCATTTTCACTGCTATCCTGGCTGATTGCGTTGCTGGTGCTGCTGGCCTCTCTTACAAAACCGGTCGAGAACCTGGGTATCGCCATTTTCCCGCTGGCCGGCTTGTCCATCGCGCTGGAGATCCTTTTCCCATCCCAGTATCTGTTCCTGGAAAAAACCACGCCAGGCATTCAGGCACACATCCTGATTTCAGTGCTCGCATACAGCCTGCTCAGCATCGCCGCCATGCAGGCCGTCCTCCTGTCCATTCAGGACAGATACCTGCGCGCCCGGCAGCCTGGCGGATTTATTCGAGCACTGCCGCCGCTGCAAACCATGGAGACGCTGCTGTTCCAGATGATCGGAGCAGGGTTTGTGCTGCAAAGCCTGTCCTTGATCACAGGTGTATTCTTTCTGGAAAACCTGTTCGCTCAACACCTGGTACATAAGACCGTCCTCTCCATCATCGCGTGGCTGGTGTTTGCCGTGCTGTTGTGGGGGCGCTGGCGCTTCGGCTGGCGGGGGCGCACGGCAATCCGCTGGACAATCAGCGGCGCGGTGGCATTGATGCTGGCTTACTTCGGCAGCAAGCTGGTGTTGGAACTCGTGCTGCACCGCTGATGGAAGATATCCCGTTAAGTGCCTTGTTCGGTGCACTGGCATTTCTGATTGTGTTATCGGCGTTTTTTTCCGCTGCCGAAATCTCCCTGATGACGCTGGACCGTTACCGCCTGCGACATTTGGCCAAAACCGGCAACCAAGGCGCAAGGCGCGCTCAATTCCTGCTGAAACGGCCGGATCGGTTGATCGGCGTGATACTACTTGGCAGTAATTTCATCAATGCACTCCTTTCCACCCTGACCACGGTGACCGCCATACGGCTGCTTGGCGAACAGGAGAGTACCATTGTTATAGCGACGATTGTGATTGCGCTGATTGTGCTGATCTTTACTGACCTTGCGCCCAAGACGCTGGCCGCACTACACCCCGAACGCATCGCCTTCCCCAGCGCCTTCGTGCTGGGACCCTTGCTGAAGTTAATTTACCCCTTGGTCTGGATGGTCAATGGCATGGCAAACAGCCTGCTGAAACTGTTCGGCGTCTCACCCAAGGACACCGCAACCCGGACGCTGGGAAGCGAAGAAATACGCACTGTGATTAACGAAGCAGGCGCAATGATGCCGCGTAGCCACCAGAAGATGCTGCTCAGCATCATGGATCTGGAAAAAGCCACAGTGGAAGACATCATGGTCCCGCGCAATGATATAGTGGGCATGGATCTTAATGGCGAGTGGGATGATATCGTCAGGCAATTAACCACCAGCCAGCACACGCGCCTGCCAGTATACCGGGACCATATCGACCAGATCATCGGCTTTTTGCATGTGCGCAATGCACTGCCACTGCTGGCCAAGGGTGAATTTGATGAACCGGCTTTGCTGCAAGTGATAAAAGAACCCTACTTTATCCCCGAAGGCACGCCGCTGAACAAGCAACTCCTGAACTTTCAACAACAGAAGCGCCGCGTCGCATTGGTGGTGGACGAATACGGCGACATTCAGGGATTGGTTACACTGGAAGATATACTGGAAGAAATCGTCGGCGAATTCACTACCGATATTTCAGCCATCGGTAAAGAAGTACACCCGCTAAAAGATGGCACCTACCTGGTAGACGGCAGCGCCAATATCCGGGTATTAAACAGGATCATGCACTGGGACCTCCCCACCGACGGCCCAAAAACCCTCAACGGCCTGATTCTGGAATATCTGGAAACCATCCCGGAACCTGGCACCAGCCTGATGTTGGCGGGCTACCCTGTCGAGATAGTTCAAACCACCGGCAATGCCGTCAAAACGATCAAGATCAATCCTGGGCTGAAAAGGCCCGGCCTTGCTGAAGAGTTTTAATCCTTAAAACCGCTTTTTGTCCACGAAAAACACGTTGTCACGAAATAAAACAAAAACATGGATTGCTTCAGCAATTCACCTGATGGGTGGCAAGTAACACGCGATATGTATGTGAATATTTTCGTGTTTTTTCGTGACTTTCGTGGATAACTGAGTTTTTAGGTTAATAGTTATGCCACCTGGCTGGCCGGCGCCTCCTCCACCGGGTCAGGAACCGGGGCGGCGGCGAGGCGAAATCTGTTGCGGCCCGATTCTTTCGCCTCGTAAAGCGCCTCGTCAGCCATTTTCACCAAGTCCGCGGGGTTTCCGCCGTCTCTGGGCACGATGCCCGCCACCCCCAGGCTGATGGTAACGTGATCCGTTGTTTTGGAATGCGCATGAGCCAGACCCAACGCGTCGACACAGGCGCGCAGCTTCTCGGCAATCAATGCAGCACCGCCCGCATCGGTATCGGGCAGCACCACTGCAAATTCCTCCCCCCCATAACGCGCCACCACATCACTGGCACGTTTTAGCGTAGCATCCAGGGTTCGCGCCACTTTGCGCAGACACTCATCACCGCCCTGATGACCGTAATTATCATTGAAGGCCTTGAAGTGATCGATGTCGATCAATACCAGAGACAGGATATTGCCATCCCGCGCGGCGCGCAGCCATTCCTGTTCAAGATATTCGTCAAAACGGCGCCGGTTGGCGATGCCGGTTAAGCCATCCAGACTGGAGAGACGCTGCAATTCGGCATTTTTCTTTTCCAGTTCAACTTGCAGGGTACGTAGCTCACGGTAAGCGTCGTCACGCTGCTGCTGGGCAAGATAAGTGCGCGTGTGCGCGCGAATTCGGGCTATCACTTCAATCTGATCAGGAAATTTGACCAAATAATCGGTTGCCCCCAATTTGAACGCCTCGCTCTTGATCTTGGGATCCTCTTTGCTCGACAAGACGATGATCGGTGTTGTCTTGGTTACCGGATTGGCGCGAAAAAACCGCAGCAACACCAACCCGTCAACTTCCGGCATTACCAGGTCCTGAAGGATAACAGTAGGCTGAAATTCAATGGCTACGCCCATCGCTTTTACCGGATCCGCACAATAATGCCATACGATATCCGGCTCGCTTTCCACCATGCGCCGCAGCGCCTCGCCCACAATAGCTTGATCATCAATCAACAATACCCGGGCAAGCACTGCCGATTCAGTCGGTATGTTATCCACGGCTCTGTAATGTGTTTCATTCATAGTGACGATGCGCCTCTCTTCCTTGTATCGGCAGCTTCTGGAAAACGCTTGATAAGTGCAGCCGCGACAAGGTCGATAGACAAAACCTCCACTGCTGCATTCAGATCAACCGCCGCCTTTGGCATACCATAGACGGCACAGCTGGCCTGATCCTGGGCGATGGTATGAGAGCCTTTATTGCGCAATTTCAGCAACCCCTGCGCACCATCCCTGCCCATACCGGTCAGCAAAACGCCCATCGCAATCCCCCGCCAATTTTCTGCGACACTGCAAAAGAATACATCCGCCGAAGGCCGGTACACTTGATCGCGTGGCAGCGGAGTGTATCCGAGCGACTGATTTGGATTCATTACCAGATGGTCGTTAGTGCCCGCTATCAATACTGCACCCACCTCCGGGTGGTCGCCCTCGCGCGCCAGGCGCACATGCAACGGCGTTTGCTTATCCAGCCATCGGCTCAACTCTCCGACGAACTGGGCGTCGACGTGCTGGATGATAACAATAGGCGCGGGATAATCGGCTGGCAGACGCGAGACTATATTCGCCAATGCCTGCGGGCCGCCGGTGCTTGATCCAATCACCACCAGGCGCTCCTCGCCGCCCATCACGTGGGTAACCTGCGGCTCAAATGGAGCACAGCGCGCAGTTACAGCACGACGGGTTAGTTTTTCAATCGTCATTATCTTTGACTGGAAGGTCTCGCACGTATCACAGCCATGCACGGCGCCCTGTATGCCTAGCACCGGGGTATTCACCGCATCCAGGGCTCCCGCGCCCATCGCCTCAAAAACGCGGGGCGACTGACTATCCACTGAACCGGTTACGATCAGGATAGGACAGGGTGTCGCCGCCATGATGCGCCGGGTCGCCTCCACCCCATCCATCACCGGCATCATCAGATCCATGAGAACCAGGTCCGGCTTGTCTGCGGCACATCGTTGCACTGCCTCGGCACCATCGTGTGCCACCCAGGCTATCTGGTGTGCGCCGGTCGCCAGCACACCGCGACGCAAACTTTCCACGGCCAGAGGCATATCATTAACAATCGCAATTCTCATCGCATAGCCTCCCCAATCAAATCATGTACCGCTTGCCGCAAGGTATCGTCGTGAAAGCTGCCTTTTGTCAAATAATAATCCGCGCCGGCATTCAAGCCACGACGGCGATCTTCTTCACGGTCTTTATAAGACACAATCATCACTGGCGTGCGCCGCAAGTTTGCATCCTGCTTGATCATGCGCACCAGCTCGATGCCATCCATACGCGGCATATCCACATCGGTAATCACCAGGCTATATTCACCACCACGTGCGGCGCTCCAGCCATCCACGCCATCCACCGCAACATCAACTTCATAACCAATCGACTCCAGCAGGTTGCGTTCCACCTCACGCACCGTGATGGAATCGTCCACCACAAGAATGCGCTTGCCATGCACATGGTCTGGTACACCACCCGCGTCATCCCCGATGCGGCTCAATCGCCCCTCTTTTGCCACCTCTTTAATCGAGTGCAGCATGTCATCTACATCGATAATGAGTACCGGCGAACCATCTTCCATCAAGGCGGCGGCGCTGATATCCGTCACCTTGCCCAGGCGCGGCGGCAATACATGCACCACCAGATCGCGCTCGCCAAGAAAACGCTCAACCACGAGACCATATTTGTCATCACGGTCTGCCAAAACCACCACGGAGAGGGTATCCGGCGATTCCGTAATGCCTTCTGCTCCCAGGATCTGCTCGGCCGATACCAATCCGACGCGCTGTCCACCGATGCTTGTGAACTGGTGCCCCTCAATAGACTCTATCTCTGTTTTTCCAGGCCGAAAAATGCGCTCAATGCGGGCCAGGGGAAAGGCATACGGTTCTCCTGCAATCTCCACCAGCAATGCCGGGATAACCGACAAGGTCAACGGCAACTGCATATGAAAACGTGTGCCCTTGCCCGGTTGCGAAATAACTCTTACCGTGCCGCGCATTTCCTGGACGGTATCATGCACCACATCCAGCCCCACGCCACGCCCGGAAATTTCGCTGACAGCATCCCTTGTTGTAAATCCAGGCAAGAACAAAAATTCGAGCAGCTCCGCTTCGCTGAGGTTAGTTGCCATGTCAGGGCTTACCAAACCACGATCAAGTACCTTTTTTCGGAGCCTATCAAGATCCACGCCACGTCCATCATCATCCAGCACAATCGACAACATACCCGACTGATGATAGGCAGACAGATGCAAAGTACCTTTGGCTGGTTTACCTGCCTTGATACGTTCATCGGGCATCTCAATGCCATGATCAACGGCATTGCGCAACAAGTGGTTGAGAGGTGCTTCAACCTTTTCCAGAATCTCCCTGTCCACCATGGTTTCTTGCCCGGTGATTTCCAATTGCACATCCTTGCCCAGTGAACGCGCCACATCACGGACCATGCGTGAAAAACCATGAATACCGTCAGCGAAGGGACGCATGCGGCTAGCAATAACCTCACGGCGCAAACGCCAGGAAAGATTATTCAAGCGGTTATCGAAGGCCTCCAACTCAGCCAAACGCTCCGCAAGAAACTCACGGCTACCGGCAATCTTGCGCTGCGCATCACGCAAATGCGCTTGAACCTGCTCATCGCGCCGCCCCGCCTCCAATAAATCCCGCAAACCATCGAGCGAAGCAATCAGCTCGGCTTGTCCGCGCTTGAGTCTTAACATGGATTCCGTATAAGGACGCACCCAACGCGACTCCACCATAGACTCGCCAGCCAAGCCCATCAAGCGGTTCAACTGTTCAGAACTGATCCGTAGCACCCTGTCCTTGGCAGGCACATCCGCTTCTTTGGCCATAGGAACCGAAGGGGCTGGCGCGGCAGGCTGAGCAACCGGCGTCTGCGTCGGCTTCACAGGATGCTTCTCACCCTGAAGAATGGCATCCAGAGACACCAGTAGGCCATCGTATTCCACCTGATTCTGGCTCACCCACACATCCGCCGAGCCGTCCAGCGTGGCGATGCGCGAGATCATGTCCACACCTTTCAAAAGCGCATCAATATGATCGGCATCTAGCACGATCTTGCCTTCCTGAGCTGCGACAAAAACATCTTCCATGCGATGAGCGACCTTCACTGCTGCTGGCACGCCTACCAAGCGCGCAGCACCCTTAACGGAATGCGCCGCACGCATTAATGGTTCCAAACGCTTTACCGATGCAGGATCTTGCTCCAGTGCCAACAGCCCTTCCGTCAATACCACCGCCTGCTGTTCCACCTCCATATGGAACAACGACAACATCGATAAATCGCTCAAGCCACCGCCATGATTTCCTGGCGCAGCGGCAGTTTCTCCAGAAACCTGGGGTTCAACAAATACGATCTCTGGAGACAATACCTCCTGGCTATCGCTCGTCACCACAGGCGGCGAATTAAACACCCCATCCAACGCGTTAAGCAGGGCGTCAAACTCGACCTGATGTTCACCAAGCCAAACTTCGACCGATTCATTCAGCGCGGCAATACGGGAGATCATATCAACAGCTTTCAAAAACACATCGACATGATCGGCGGTTAAAACAATTTTTCCCTGCTGCGCGGCCACAAAGCCATCTTCCATCAGGTGTGAAATGCTGACCACCGCTGGCACACCAACAAGACGCGCAGCCCCCTTGATGGAATGCGCCGCACGCATTAACGACTCAATGTGATCAGGTGCGGCAGGCGTCTTTTCGAGCAACAGCAATCCTTCAATCAACACTGCCGCCTGCTGCTCGGCCTCCACACGAAACAGATCCATCATGGAAAAACTGCCAAGATCCATCATGCAATTCCTCTTTCAAGGGAAGGAAACAGCAGATTTTCATCCAGGCAACCGATGTGCCTCTCTTGGCCTTTTTCTTTCCAGTACAACATGCCGCACAAATAATTCGTGGCATTATGTACCGCCGTAGCGGGCTGGCTTAATAATTCCAGATGGGTGTACCGCAGAACACCTCGCACCTCACCTACCGGAAACACATAACGGGCATCACCTTTGGCGATCAGCATCATCCGTTCATAGACACCATTGACCACATTATTGCCATGCACCTCCCCGCGCCGAATGCCGAGCAATTGCCCAAGAGAAACACATAACTGCAGTTCGCCGCGTATGTTCACCAAGCCGCGCAATACCTTTCCGCGACGGTGTGGAACACTATGCACCTTGCGGAATTCGACCACTTCTTTAAATAAATGGGTCGGCAATCCAAGCCACTCATCACCTATCCTGAAGACAACCACCGACGAGGCGTTATGCTCCTGGCTTTTTTTAACCTCCCTGGCTACCTCCGCCGTTCTTTCACCTATATATTCAGGGGAGGCATCTCGATCCAATAGCCTTCGCCCCGCACTGGCATAGACCTTACAGTTAATACAATGAACAACACTCTCCAGCTCAGGACATCGTGGAACCTCACGGCCCCACACGCCGATCTTGTTCCAGCAATCATTGATATCAAATTTATTATCCATAAATTATTATTAACTCTTAGAAGAGCCGGACATCCGCTTATCATTCATCGTAATGATTCTCTGGGCGCGGGATCGATAACCCTCACCAGACCTCATATCGCCTTGTTTTTCGGCATGCATGGCAAGGTGCATCAACGCCTGATAGTGCTTTGGATCAAGATACACTGCCTTGTGGAACAGCTCATTCGCCAAAATAGAATTACCTTCCGCCTCACGTATCATGCCCAAAAGATAATAAGCCGGTGCAGAACAGGAGTAATTCCTTAGGCAATCCTCACACAGAGCCACGGCCAATGCCAAATCTCCATGATCGGCATGCCGCTTGGCCTCCTCTATCAGATCATCCTCGGTTCGAACCGTCGTTAAATCGGATTTCGACAGCATGCCAACTTTGTTCGACTTGGGGATAGGTACCTTCCGTGAAGGTGATTTTATCTTCACGTTTGAAATGTCACGCGCTTTTACTTGCACGGGAGGATTTCGGGAGATGGAATATTCTTTGGGTGGAATATTTTTAAGATAGGCGAACGCACCGCTATGACGCACAAATCTGAAAAACGCATTATCAACACAACCACCTTCAGCATGGCCTAAAAAAAGCAATCCGTTTGACGTCAATAATCCGTGTAGCTTTTTCAATGCTCTACTCTGAGTTGAACGGTCAAAATAAATAAGGAGATTCCGGCAAAAAATTACATCGTATATCTCACTACCGCACAGAAACACATCATCAAGTATGTTTCCACACCTAAAATTGACTGACCCTCGAATAGACTCGTTCAACTCATAATTTTCATCCACTTTTTTAAAATATCGATCACGAGAATCTCCCTCATCTCCACGAAATGAATTCCGTCCATAGATGCCACGCTTTGCCCGGCCCACAATGCGCGTACTAATATCCACTGCATCGATGCGAAATCTTCCTCTTTCCAGGCCGATATCAGCCAATATCATGGCGATTGAATATGGCTCTTCACCACTTGAACAGGGCACACTTAAAACACGCAAAACTCTTCCTTCATTGGCAGGAACCCATTCCTGGGTAATGTATTCGGCAAGCAAACGAAAAGGTTCGAGATCACGAAAAAACCAGGTTTCAGGAACAGTGACCTCATCAATCAGCTCCTGCAACTCATTCGCGGAGTTCCCCAGCAAGGCAAGATACGCGTCGTCATTTTCTATCTGGCACGATTCCATGCGCCTACGCACCGCCCTCCTAACGGTAGCGGAACCTACAGAGACGCTATCCAGGCCAATGGCCTTTTCAAGCAGGGCTTCTATCGCTGCTATCATTGACACATTCCCCACTATGATCTTCAGCGCTATCCGTTTCGCCCTCTGAAAGTAAAAACGTCCTATGCAGCTGTATGGGCAATAATTTCTCTATGTTAATACGCTGAATAATACTGCCCTGATAAACTGCGACATCCCCGAGGAATTCCGTGTCACCCGTATCGACCCCCGCCGGGGAAAACGCTGATTCAGGCAACTTAATGGTCGTTGCAATCCTTTCCGCCAACAGTGCGAGAAGATAGGAGCCTTTGCTGTCGTCCTGAAAATTGACCAAAATAATCCGGCTGCTTAACCAGGCACGTGAAACATTTCCTGTCATCAGCACGGTCAGATCAACGACTGGAACGCTCTTGCCCCGGTAGTTGAGCAAACCGGCCACATAACCTGGTGCGCGCGGAATCTCCTTTAACGTGACATAGGGTATAACCTCAACGACCTGAGTCGCATCAAGGCCGTAGCTATCCTTGCCAATCACAAAAAGCAGAAGCATCATATTCAGCCGTTCCGTTTATAAAAAGATTCAAGAGGCACCCAGAACCTTGAAGCGTGAAACACCATTTTGCAAACCATGAGCCGCGTCATTCAGCCGATCTATGACGACATTCGACTGGCGTAACGATTCCACCGTCTGCTGTGCCGACTCACTCAACTGGACAATCGCCTGCTTAATCTGTTCAGCACCTTGGGATTGTTGGTGCATGCTGTCATTGACCATTTCTAATCGCGGCGTCAACGCCTGTACTTGATCAATAATATGCGTCAATTGGGATCCAACCTGACGCACGTCCTCTACACTACGGCGCACCTCATCGGAGAATTTGTCTACACTCATCACACCTGCGTTTACCGCAGATTGCATCTCCTTGATCATTTGCTCGATATCCCATGTGGCAACCGCAGTCTGATCGGCAAGGCGGCGGATTTCTGTTGCGACAACCGAGAATCCAAGACCATATTCACCGGCTTTCTCCGCTTCAATGGCGGCATTCAGCGAAAGCAGATTTGTCTGATCGGCCACCTTGGAGATAGTCGTAACCACAGTATTAATGTTGCTGGCCTTTTCGCTGAGCACTTCGAGTTTGGCAGCAATGGAAGCCGATGCCTCGACCATCTTGCGCATGGTATTTTCCATCTTCACAAGCGCATCCTGACCGTTGATTGCGGATTCTGCAGTACTTTCCGCCACCCTGGAAACCGCGTCCATGGTGTTGGTCAGTTCTTTCGTGGTCGCGGAAATCTCTGTCGATGTCGCCACAATCTCATTCACAGTCGCGACCTGCTCCGTCATCGTCGCCTCCTGCTGCCGGGCGGTGGCTGCGATTTCCGTACTCGATGACGTCACTTGAATCCCTGAACGCTGAACCTGGGCCACCAGAACGTTCAAGTTATCCATCATACGCTGCACACCAGTCGCCAATTGCCCTATGGCGTCATTACCTTGTACCTGTATTTTCCCGGTCAAATCACCTTCGGCGGCCTTAGCCACTACAGTGAAAATACTATCCACTTTAGTCCTCAGATCATCCATCGCGACACGTTTTTCTTCGATGGACAATCTCAAATTATCAACCATGCTCTGCAGTCCAGTAGCGAGTTCGCCTATTGCATCGTCGCCAGCAAAGGTTATCTTTCCCGTCAAATCACCCTTCGCCGCCTTATTGACCACTTCAAGAAGGATATTTACTTTATTTCTGAGATCCTGCGTGGTTTCTCGCTCGCGCGCATCTGCTTCATCCATCTTGTCAGCCATGGCATTGAATGCCTGCCCCAGACGACCTATCTCATCGGTGCTGGACACGTTAGCACGAGCACCAATGTCACCATTAGCTCGCTGTGTCACAACATCAATCAATCCCGCCAGGGGCCTGGTAATCCAGCTACGCAACAGGAAGCTGGCCAGGATCAATCCCAGCGTCATTAACACCAAATTCGCGCTTGCCCCAACCCATAAATCACGCTCTACCGTGGCGTCCATATCCGCCAGCGAGTATGTCACCCGTATCGCGCCATTCACACTGCCAGATGGCACGTTATGGCAGGCAAGACAATTTACATCATTGGTGTTTTCCGTGGCACGGAAGGGGGTTACCACTGTCAACGCGCGACCCTCCTGTCGCTGATTCACCTGAACAACCTCTTCGCCACGCAGTGCCTTGAAATCCAGCTCGTCGACCGGCTTTTCCTCGGTGCGCCCCGGCCCAAACTGATTATTAACGGGTTCACCGCGAACGACACGCGCATCCAAAACACCATGCCGCCTTAACGCCTTCTTGCGCAAGATATCGCGTTGCGACATGGTGCCCGTCAACATCAGGGTATTCAGGGCATCAAAGTAAGAATTTGTCATGTCCTTGGTGTGATTCTTGGCCATGTCCAGGATGCGCGCTTTTTCGCTAATACCTGAATAAAACGTCACCGAGCCTACCACCAGAAGAAAGATCACAGCGATGGTCAAATTGACTTTTGCCAGAACAGGCAGACGATTAAGCACAGGAATGCGGTTGATCAGAGATAACATATATAGAGTGTCCTTTTCCCAGACGGAAACACAACGAAGCAGCAAATAAAACCTACCCCGCTAATCAGCGGCAGGAAATTGCAAAACTTTAACGAAGGATCTCGTCAAGAAAGGCGGGCAGAAGCACAATCTGCACGCAAGATTGCGCAGAAAGCGCTATCGCAGATTGTTATGATGAGGCAATCAAAGAGTTACAACGGGGAAAACGGAAATGAATCAAAGCTTGCGGTGATTGAGGTGGCGGCGCACATACCAGACAAGAGCCATCACCAGGATAACGCCGATAATCGCATCGAAGCGATGGAAATAAACACCCAGTGTATTCCAGTTTTGGCCGAGCTTCATGCCAACCCAGGCCAATCCCCAGGACCAGATATAGGAACCAATAAACGTATAAATAACAAAACGTCCCATCGCCATACGGCTGATGCCGGCGGGAAAGGCGATAAAAGTACGAATCACCGGCAGCAATCGGCCTGCAAAGATGGTGATATCGCCATAGCGTTGAAACCAGCGGTCCGCCAGCGCCAGGTCGTGATGCGACACGAGGATATATTTTCCATATTTCTCCACCAGGGGCCGCCCGCCCCATGCGCCGACATAATAGGCCACCAGCGAACCCAGCACACAACCCACCGCGCCCGCTAGCGCTACCAGCCATAACTGCATTTCACCTGTAAATACCAGATAACCTGCAAACGGCATGATGATTTCCGAGGGCAAAGGGATACATGCGCTTTCGATTGCCATAAGCAATACAACCCCGCCATAACCCAAACGGGAAATAGTGGCAATGATGAAACCTGCAAGCAGGGTAATGATCTTTTCGATCACGAGGCTTTACCAGAAATAGAGCAAAACGATCGCACCAAAAACAATACGGTAATAGGCGAACACCGTGAAATCATGGCGCGCCACATAGGCCAGAAACAACTTCACCACCACCAGCGCCGTCAGAAAAGCAGCGATGAAACCCGTGGCAAAAATTGCTCCATCCTCAGCATGCAAAAGCTCCCGGCTTTTATATAGCTCATAGAGCGTTGCCGCGAACATGGTAGGCATGGCAAGAAAAAATGAAAATTCAGTAGCGGCTGTGCGCGACAAGCCACTCAGCAGCCCTCCCATAATAGTTGATCCAGAGCGCGACACCCCCGGAAAAAGTGCCAGCATCTGTGCCAGGCCAACCTTTAATGCATCCAGGGGACGCATATCATCGATGCTCATCACCCGTGGCTCAAATTTCCGGCGTTCAATCAGCAAAATAACGATACCACCCACAATCAGCGCTATCGCAACACTCACAGGGTTAAACAAGTGCGCCTTAATGGCGCTATGAAACAAAAACCCTACACATGCCGCCGGAAGAA
Organism: Gammaproteobacteria bacterium; assembly: GCA_016191235.1. Classification (GTDB taxonomy): domain Bacteria; phylum Pseudomonadota; class Gammaproteobacteria; family Ga007554; genus LNEJ01. The sequence goes on along the minus strand of JACPOZ010000052.1, from coordinate 2,063 downwards.
AGGCGATTGCCAGGTTCAAAACAAAGCGCTGTGCCGGCGGCTGATTCAGCCCCCCCAGCACAATGAGCACCTTGTGCCGGTAACACCACACCACGCCCAGTACCGCACCGAGCTGAATAAAAATATCAAAAGTCTTGGCACGCTCCCCCGTGAAATCGAGCAGGTCATTCATAATAATCAGATGGCCTGTTGACGATACCGGAAGAAACTCGGTCAAGCCCTCAATAATGCCAAGGATCAACGCCTTTAACAGAAGTGCACTATCCATGGATACCCTCAACCCCATTGTACAAACAAACACCGGGCACTCTCTTTTCAGGCGTGCAACCAGCTTCAACCTGAACAACCGGCGAACAAAGTTTTTTATTTTAACCTAAAAACGGTGATTGGAGTGGTTACCAAAAATGAATTAAAGATGTAGGCGGGCAAAAAACGGATGGGGCTTGGGTCACGCCTTGGTGCATCGCACTTCCGAGAGGAAGCCGTGTCCTTGGGAAATACAGTAATCCAGCCATTCACCAAGGAATTTATTGATTTGCCGTTTCTCGCACAAATTCAACTCATTCAAGATTGGCGAAGGATGAAGGAACTGAAACCGATGATTCTGGTAACTCAGCACCTCTGCCACCCTCGCATCAAGGTAAATACGGATTTTCATATATGGATCAGACACTAAAACTCCATCTGAACGAAAATAATGGGTCAACGCTATGGTCAGTGTGTATCTGCAACGTTCCACAACTTCCAATTGCAGGTCCATCAAGTCCCTCCCCTCGGACAAGGCCAAGCCTTCCATGTTTTGGATGCCGGGAATAAGCCACATCAGGCGCTCGAAGTTGGCCTCGTAGCAGCTCATTTGCATAACCATGCTATATTTCATAAATCACCCCTATTAGGGACAATCCTTTCCCTGTCGTAAGCCCGCCTCTTTATTTGTATATATTATAGCGTCCATCATGGCGAAATAATTTACAACAACCCGCGTAAAAATGCTGCTCCTCGCGAATCATTGCAGTATCTACAAAATATTTCTCTTACCCACTACAAATTCGACATGAGCCGTCCGCTATATGGTTTGAAGGGTTTGTTGAAATAATCCATCACAAACCACACCAGAAAAGTCTTTTTTCGAGGAAAACGGCCATGATAGAGCTACTTGCAGAAGCAATCATAGTGTCATTCGCAATGGGTGGTCTTGCAGGCGCGATTATCGCTCTTAATTTAAAGAGTAAAGAGAAAGCAGCCGAGCGGGAAACAGAAAATTCGTTGCAGCCATAGCTGCCCGAAAAACCCAGTCGGCCAGAAACGGCCAACTGCCATTTCCAGATCATCCTCCTGTTTGCACCCTGGGCGATGTGAAACCTGAAAATGGTCGACTGCGATATTGTTCTCGCGGCAAGAAATTTGCTACAGTGAAAAAAGCCGCCACCGAACAAAGGATATCGCTATGCAACCCTATTCACCTCTCTCCGGATCAATCTCATCAGCTCTCGGCTCAGTGAAGGCAATGCTTGCGGCGCTTTTGTTCGCGGCCATCCTTGCACCCTGTTCATCCCTCATGGCCGCCGAGTCCGCCACGAAGGCCAACAATACCTCCTCAACCAAGGATCCGCTTGCGGAATTCCTAAAATCCCTTCCTCCCCCCGTCCAACAAGCCGTCAGTGACTCCATGTTGATCTACCGCAATTCACCGCGCATCGCCAAAGGAGCTGATCCGAAACGCTTAATCTTCGGCAAAGCCGATGCCCCCGTCCACCTCATAGAATGGACCGATATCCGCTGCCCCCATTGCAAACACCTGGAAGAGGCTCTCACAGAAATTCGTCAGGAAGCACCCCCTGGCTCCTGGAGTGAAGAAGCCCGCCACTTCCCTCTCGATGCGGAATGCAACCCCTACATCCAACGCTCCGATGGTAGCGGGACAGGGCAATCGCATCTAATTACCCCCCGCCAGCGGCGAGTACTTTGAGCAAGTAAGCATCATTCCACCCGGCTTCCAAGCGCCGAATTTTGATGCCGACCTTGCGCGATGTTTCGCGCTTGAGCAAGTTCAGCGCAAGCTT
>JACPOZ010000051.1 GCA_016191235.1 Gammaproteobacteria bacterium | reverse complement strand
AGCGGCACAGCGCATGCAATTTTGGGTGACTGGGACACTCCCGGCACGGATAGAAGGTGGTACCAAGCCTGACGGGTTTGGACACAACGCATGAACCCGGCAACACCATGACTCGATGCTCACGGCGTGTTATACCTGCACGAGAATGAGACATGAAAAACTGATTTGATTTTATCTGAAACAGGGGTTGACAATTGCGGCCTCATAGAAGGGTGCGTCCCACGCACCGCATGGGTGGTGCGCACGGCGCACCCTACACTTGCAGCAGCATACGCGCGGGATCTTCCAGCGCTTCTTTTATCGCCACCAGAAAGCGCACCGCCTCCTGGCCGTCAATGATGCGATGATCGTAGGAAACGGCGAGATACATCATGGGGCGGATGACAATTTGACCGTCTACCACCACGGCGCGTTCCTCAATCTTGTGCATACCCAGTATGGCGCTTTGCGGCGGATTCAGGATGGGAGTTGAGAGCATTGATCCGAATATGCCGCCGTTGGTGATGGTAAACGTGCCGCCAGTGAGATCTTCCATGGACAGTTTGCCATCCCGCGCTTTTTGCGCGTATTCCGTCACCCGCAATTCCAGGTCGGCGAAAGACAAGGCGTCAGCATCGTGGATGATGGGTACTACCAGGCCGCGCGGCGTGCTCACCGCCACGCCAATGTCATAATAACCGTGATAGACAATATCATTGCCGTCGATGGAGGCGTTGATCACCGGGAATTGTTTGAGGGCGTCGGTGGCAACCTTGATGAAGAAGGACATGAAGCCGAGTTTGGCGTTGTACTTTTTCTGAAAGTCCTGCTGGTAGCGGGTGCGCAGCTCCATCACAGGCTGCATGTTGACCTCGTTAAAGGTGGTCAACATGGCGGCGCTGTGTTGCGCCTGCACCAGCCGCTCGGCGATGCGCGCACGCAAACGCGTCATGGGCACGCGCTGCTCAATGCGGCCCGAAACGGATGTTGGAGGCGTGTTTGTTGACGATGCCGACACCGGTGCCTCGGCGGCGTGCTCAAGATGGCGCAGCACATCTTCCTTGGTAATGCGTCCGCCACGGCCAGTACCCGAAACTTGCGTGGCATCCAGTTGATGTTCGGCGACTATCTTGCGTACCGCAGGGCTCAGCTCTTGCGCGACAATCTGGGACGATGAGATGACCGCTGGCTGCGCCTCACGCGGCATGGCCTGTGCGGTATCGACGACGGCAATCACCTCGTTGCTTTTGACAATCGTGCCGTCGCTCTTCTTGATCTCGGCAAGCACGCCATCTTGCGGTGCGCCGATTTCGAGCACTACCTTGTCGGTTTCAAGATCAATGAGATTTTCATCGCGGCGGACAAATTCGCCCACTTTTTTATGCCACTGCGCCAGCGTGCCTTCCGTTATGGATTCCGACAATACAGGTACTTTCACTTCGATCAGCATAAATACTCCATCAAGCAATGCGTTTCTTTTCCGCCACGGTATTTTTTGAAAATTCCAGCGCCGTATTAATCAGTTGGGTTTGTTGTTCCAAATGCTTGCTCAAATAGCCTTCAGCGGGAGCTGAATAACTCGGTCGTCCGGCATAGCTCAAAGTCTGCTTAGGCTGGAGGTGTTCGCGCAGGTAGTGTTGCATATAATTCCACGCGCCCTGGTTCTCGGGTTCTTCCTGGCACCATACCACCTCACGCGCCTTGCGGAAACGGCCAAGCTCCTGGCGCAGCTCATCCGTGGGCAAGGGATGGAGTTGCTCAATACGGATGATGGCGATATCGTCGATCTTGCGCGTGCGGCGCGCCTCCAGCAGCTCATAATAAATCTTGCCGCTGCATACCACGACGCGTTTTACTGTGTTCGCATCAAGGAGGTCGATTTCGCTCATCACGTTTTTGAAACCGGAGGCGGCAAGCTCCTCCAGGTGGGAGGTGGCCAGCTTGTGCCGCAGCAAGTTCTTGGGTGTCATGACGATGAGCGGCTTGCGGTAAGGCCGGAGCATCTGGCGCCGCAGCAGGTGAAATATCTGTGCGGGCGTGGACGGCACACAAATCTGCATGTTGTCATGCGAGCAAAGTTGCAGATAGCGCTCGAGCCGGGCGGAAGAATGTTCCGGCCCCTGGCCGTCATAGCCATGCGGGAGAAACAGTGTGAGGCCGCACAAACGCCCCCATTTGACTTCGCCGGAGCTAATGAATTGATCGATGACCACCTGCGCGCCGTTGGCAAAATCGCCGAACTGCGCCTCCCATATCACCAATGACTCAGGCGAGGCTGTCGCATAGCCATACTCGAAACCGAGCACCGCCTCTTCGGACAGCAGGGAGTCGATGACGATAAAGTGCTGCGCCTGATTGTCCGCCACGTGCTGCAGAGGCACATACGTGCTGCCATCCTCCTGATGATGCAACACGGCATGGCGATGAAAGAATGTGCCACGGCCGCTGTCCTGCCCGGAAATCCGCACTGGGTAACCGTTTTTGAGCAGCGTGGCATACGCCAGGGTTTCGGCAAATCCCCAGTCCATCGGTAGCTTGCCGGTAGACATGTCGCGCCGGTCCGTCATGATCTTGGCCACGCGCGGATGCAACTTGAAACCCTCAGGCAATTGCAGCAGTTGTTCCGATAGTGTCTTGATCTCATCCATGGACACGCGGGTATCCGCAGGGTGTTGCCAGTGGTTTGCCAAATAGGGGGTCCAGTCCACCGCGTATGGGTTTTTCACGCCAGCAAGTATCTCCCGTGCCACGGTGCGGCCTTCGTCGAGGGCCGTGCGGTAATCGGCGACCATGGCCTCGACTTCTTGCGCGGTGATTGCACCTTCACCGATCAGGCGTTCGGCATAGAGCTTGGTCACCCTCGGGTGCTGATGGATCTTGCGGTACATGAGGGGTTGCGTCACCGCTGGTTCGTCGGCCTCGTTGTGCCCATGGCGGCGGTAACACACCAGGTCGATCACTACATCGCGGTTAAATTGCATGCGATAGTCAAGTGCAAGGTGAGTCACATAGGCCACCGCTTCTGGATCATCGCCATTGACATGAAAGATCGGCGCCTGCACCATGCGCGCCACATCCGTGCAATACATGCTGGAGCGGGCGTCATGGGGATCGCTCATGGTAAAGCCGATCTGGTTGTTGATAATGATATGCACGGTGCCGCCGGTGGTATAACCGCGCGCCTGCGACATATTCAAGGTTTCCATCACCACGCCCTGCCCGGCAAAGGCGGCGTCACCGTGAATCAATACCGGCAACACCTGATTGCCTGCAAGATCCCTGCGCCGGTGCTGACGGGCGCGTACCGAACCTTCCACGACCGGATCGACGATCTCCAGGTGCGAAGGATTAAAGGCCAGCGCCACATGCACCGCCCCGCCAGGTGTGCTGATATCGGAGGAGAATCCCTGGTGATATTTTACATCTCCGCAGGAATGCCTGCTGGTCAGATCACACTTGCCCTCGAATTCCATGAACAAATCCTTGGGCGACTTGCCCATGATGTTCACCAGAACATTAAGGCGGCCGCGGTGCGCCATGCCTATCACCACCTCCTGCACCTTTTGTCCACCTGCGCGCTGGATGACCTCATTCAGCAAAGGGATGAGGCTTTCTCCGCCTTCCAGGGAAAATCTTTTTTGACCGACGTATTTGGTATGCAGGTATTGTTCAATGCCATCGGCAGCGGCGAGCCTTTCCAGGATCTGACGCTTGAATTCAGGTGAAAAGCCCGGCTGGCCGCGACCGTTCTCCAGGCGCTGTTGTATCCAGCGTTTTTGTTCCGTATCGGTGATGTGCATATAGTCGGCGCCGATGTGCCCACAGTAGATCTCCTGCAAGCGTTGCAGGATGTCGCGCAATGGCGCCTGGGCAGGGCCATCCAGGGAGCCGGTACTGAAGACGGTGTCCATGTCCGCCTCTGTCAGGCCATGAAAGGCGGGAGCGAGTTCCGGCAACGTGGTGTTCTCGGCCAGGCCCAGCGGCTCAACATGGGCCTGTTGATGCCCGCGCACGCGGTAGGCATTGATGAGTTGCAGTACGGCGACCTGCTTGCTGGCCTGTTCCGCCACTAAATGGTCAGGCGCTGCTGTTGTCTTGGTTCCCCCTTTGGCATGCCGGATAAATTCGCGGCGGATGGCTTCGTGGTCGGGTTCCCCGGGCGCGGCGGCGGATGGCCGCAAACCCTCAAAATAGCGCCGCCATGCCGGATCGACGGAAGCCGGATCGTTCAAGAAACGGCGATAAATCTCTTCGACAAAGCTGGCGTTGCCAGCATAAAGGTAACTGTTATCCGAGTCCTGATTCACCATGTTTTGGTATAGCCTTTTTTGTGTAAGCGGTATGCTGTGCCCTACATTTTGGTTTTCTTGTGTCAAGCAAACCCCGTCACTACTTTTTCGCCAACTTGTCTCATTAACTTTAGGCTATGACAAGGAATTTTTCGTGGTTGCCGTTGTAGATATCCAAAATGGTATCAGAGTCTTTCAAAATATGACCCCTCGAATCTGGTAGAATTCCATCATGGACGTTTCCTATATTCTCGATGATCTGAATGATGCCCAGCGCGAGGCCGTGGCCGCGCCTCCCGGCCATCTACTGATACTGGCCGGCGCGGGCAGCGGCAAGACGCGCGTGCTGGTGCACCGCATGGCCTGGTTGATTGGCGTGGAGGATGTCTCGCCACACAGCATCCTGGCGGTGACCTTCACCAACAAGGCCGCAGCGGAGATGCGAGGACGCATTGAACAGATGCTCAATCTCACGGCAGGTGGGCTGTGGGTGGGCACGTTTCATGGCTTGGCGCACCGCATGCTGCGTGCCCACTGGCGTGAGGCGGGTCTGCCGCAGGCATTTCAGATTCTCGATAGCGATGATCAATACCGCGTGGTGCGCCGCATCATCAAGACGCTGGAGCTGGACGAGGCGCGCTGGCCACCGAAACAGGCGCAGTGGTTCATCAACGGCCGCAAGGACGAGGGCCTGCGTCCGCATCACATCCAGGACAATGGCGACCCATTCACGCGCCAGATGGTCCGCATCTACCAGGCTTACGAGGAGACCTGCCAGCGTGGCGGGATGGTGGATTTCGCCGAACTGCTGCTGCGCGCGCTGGAGATGTGGCAGAAACACCCCGAGGTGCTCGCCCACTACCGGCAGCGCTTCCGCCATATCCTGGTGGACGAGTTTCAGGACACCAATGCCATCCAGTATGCCTGGATAAAGCTGCTCGCCGGGGACACCGGCAAGCTGTTCATCGTCGGCGACGACGACCAGTCGATCTATGGCTGGCGCGGAGCGCGTGTCGAGAACATACAGCGTTTCAGTGAAGACTTTCCTGCCACCCGCGTGCTGCGTCTGGAGCAGAACTACCGCTCCACCGGCGTGATCCTCGCCGCCGCCAATGCCCTTATCACCAACAACCAGGGCCGCCTTGGCAAGAACCTGTGGACAGCGGGTGAGCAGGGTGAACCGATCCAGTTTTACACCGCCTTTAACGATCTCGACGAGGCGCGTTTCATCGTGGAGCGCATCCGGCAGTGGGTAGAGCAGGGCAATGCGCGCCACGAGGCAGCGCTGCTATACCGTTCCAACGCGCAATCGCGGGTGCTGGAAGAGGCGTTGCTGAACGCCGGGATGCCCTATCGGGTATATGGTGGCCTGCGCTTTTTCGAGCGCGCCGAGATCAAGGACGCGCTGGCCTACCTGCGGCTGATCGCCAACCGCGAGGATGACAGTTCTTTTGAGCGGGTGGTGAACACACCCACACGCGGTATCGGTGAGCGTGGCCTGGGGCTGGTGCGCGACCATGCCCGGCAACATAACGTCCCGATGTGGCAGGCGGCGCATGGTGCGGGTGCAAAGTCTGTCGCAGCCTTCATCGCCCTCATCGAACGGCTCGCGCGCGATACGGAAGGATTCGCGCTCGCCGAGCAGATTGAGTATGTGGTGGCGCACAGCGGCCTGCTTGACCACTACCGCAAGGAAAAGAGCGAAAAGGGAGAGGCGCGGGTCGAAAATCTGGAAGAGCTGTCTAACGCCGCGCGCCAGTTCCAGCACGACACGGATTCCGGCATGACGCCGCTCCAGGCGTTCCTCTCTCACGCCGCGCTGGAGGCGGGTGAGGGCCAGGGCAGCGCATGGGATGATTGCGTGCAGCTCATGACCCTGCATTCGGCCAAGGGGCTGGAGTTCCCGCTGGTATTCCTGTGCGGCATGGAAGAGGGCCTGTTCCCGCACCAGATGTCCGCCCAGGAACCGGGACGGCTGGAGGAGGAGCGTCGCCTGTGTTATGTGGGCATCACCCGCGCGCGCAAACACCTGTTCCTGACCTGCGCCGAGCGGCGCCGCCTGCATGGCACGGAATCCTATCCGCAGCCCTCGCGGTTTATCGGCGAAATCCCCGCCGAACTGCTGCGCGAGGTACGCCCGCGCGCTTCCGTTACCCGCCCCATTTCTGCCGGCAGCTATACTGGCCACCGCATGGATGAACCCCCCGCCGACGCGCTGATTCGCCCGCGCCTGGGTAGCCGCGTAACACACGGCAAATTCGGCGAGGGCGTCATCCTTGGCTACGAAGGCCAGGGCGAACACGCCCGCGTGCAGGTCAATTTCAAACATACCGGCAGCAAGTGGCTGGTGATGGCTTATGCCAACCTGCAAATGGCTTAGTTCGGTTTGTTGGGTTACGGCTTCGCCTGACCCAACCTACTATCTATGCTTGGGTGCCTAACACGTCAAGGCGCTGGCGCCCTTTAGGGTATAAGCATTCTGGCCGATACAATTCCAGTAACAACGGAATTCATCAGGAATGCTCGCCAGGACGCTCGACCAGCACCCCAATGCTCACATGCCAGCGGATACCGCCAGCCAGGGTTTTTCCAACACCTGGCGGCTGTTGCATCTGCTGAATATCTATCGCCTTGCGATTGCCACGCTGTTTGTCATCCTGCCCTGGAGCGGCGCTGAAATAAGACTGCTGGGCGATGTGGCCCCCGCGCTATTTTCGACGGTTAGCGCGGCATACCTGATATTCGGCATCGGCAGCGTGGTAGCCACCCGCTGGCGCTGGCCTGCCTTTAAGACCCAGGTTTTCACGCAGGTTTTGGTGGATATCCTTGCCATCACGTTGATCATGCACGCCAGCGGCGGTGTCGGCAGCGGTATGGGGATGCTGTTGTTGATCGCCATTGCCGGCGGCGGTATTTTGATGCCGGGGCGCACCGCGATTCTGTTCGCCGCCACCGCCACGCTGGCAGTGCTCGCCGAACAGATTTACGCCCAGGTGGCATTCACTCCCTCTTTGCCCAACTACACACAGGCCGGCCTGCTGGGCGCGACGTTTTTCGCCACGGCACTGTTGACGCACGTGCTGGCCCGGCGCATCCGCGATACGGAGAAGCTGGCGGCGCAGCGCGGGGTTGATCTGGCGAATATGCAACAGCTCACCGAATACATCATTCAGCGCATGCAAACCGGTGTGCTCGTTGTCGATGCGCAGGAAAAAGTACGCCTGATGAATGAATCGGCGCGGCATCTGCTGGATGTCCCCGCCGCCAAGGCTGCAAACCGGATGCTTGAAGAGTTATCCCCCGCGCTTGCCGGCCAATTGCATGCCTGGCGGGTCTACCCCGAAGAGGAGCCGCATACCTTCCGACCCACCACCACTGCCGCCGCCCTGTTGCCGCGCTTTGCGCGCATGGAAACAGGCCCGTCCTCGGGTATCCTCGTTTTTCTGGAAGATACCGCCGTTATGGCGCAACAGGCGCAGCAGATGAAGCTGGCCTCACTGGGCCGGCTCACCGCCAGCATCGCCCATGAAATACGCAATCCGCTGGGCGCCATCAGCCACGCCGGTCAACTGCTTGCGGAGTCCCCGGCCCTGGATAAAAACGATGTGCGTCTTACCCAGATCATCAGCGAACAGTCGCAACGCGTGAATGCGATCATCGAGAACGTGATGCAACTCAGCCGCCGTGACCGCACCCGTCCGCAGGAGTTTGCCCTGAAACCCTGGCTGGAGCGGTTTGCCGATGAATTTCGGGCGAGCGAGAATATCGCAGCGGAATGGCTAGGCATCGACATCGACCCGCCGCATGTCGAAGTACGTATTGACCCCAGCCAGTTGCACCAGATTCTCTGGAATCTGTGCGAGAATGCGTTGCGCCATAGTGCCAGTCGCCCACAAGTTGAATTGCGTAGCGGTCTGGTGCCAGAGAGCCACGTCCCCTTTCTTGAGGTGCTCGACAACGGCCCCGGCATCACTGCGGATGCCGCTGAACACATCTTCGAGCCCTTTTTTACCACCAACCCCAAGGGCACCGGGCTGGGTCTATATATTTCCCGTGAACTGTGCGAATGCAACCAGGCGCGCCTTAATTACCGCGCCCGCACGGGCGGCGGGAGCTGTTTCCGCATCACCTTTGCCGATCCCCGGCGCAGACAGGTAGCATAGTGCCGTGAATCACAAATATTGGAACAAAATAAAACGGATGGATTTTTTCGCAGGGCAAGGCGCGAGGAGGCGGCATAGCCGGGACTATGGCAACGACGAGCAACGCTGCCATGCGGTAAAAGACGCCGTTTTATGTTTCGATATTTGTGATTCACGGCACCAGCCATGACCCGCCACCTCGCTTTAGTCGTAGATGATGAACCGGATATCCGTGAGCTGCTCGAACTCACCCTCGGGCGCATGGAGATCGACACCTTTGCTGCGGAAAATCTGACGCAGGCGCGCGCCTTGCTGGCCCAGCACCCTTTTGACCTCTGCCTGACCGACATGCGCCTGCCGGACGGCAGTGGCATGGAGCTGGTGGAACATATCCAGAAAAACCATGCCAGCCTGCCGGTCGCGGTAATCACCGCGCACGGAAGCATGGAGATGGCCATCAGCGCACTCAAGGCCGGGGCGTTCGATTTCGTCTCCAAGCCGGTGGATTTGCATGTACTGCGCACGCTGGTCACCGCCGCGCTGAAATTGTCCGAACAATCCACCCAGCCTGGGGGATATACGGGCGTCAGGGAACGGCGTTCACGACACATTCTGCTCGGTGACTCCGCCCCCATGCAGGCAATCCGCGCCACCATCGCCAAGCTGGCACGCAGCCAGGCGCCGGTTTATATCAGCGGGGAATCAGGGACGGGGAAGGAATTGATCGCACACCTCATCCATGACAAAGGACCGCGCGCCGACGGCCTCTTCGTGCCGGTCAACTGCGGCGCCATCCCCGAGCATCTCATGGAAAGCGAATTCTTCGGCCACAAAAAGGGTAGTTTCACCGGCGCCGGAAGCGACAAGGACGGCTTGTTCCAGGCGGCCCATGGCGGCACCCTGTTTCTCGATGAGGTCGCCGACCTGCCGCTGCACATGCAGGTCAAATTGCTGCGCGCCATCCAGGAAAAGGCGGTGCGCCCCGTCGGTGCGCAAAAAGAGACGCCCATAGACGTGCGCATCCTGTGCGCCACCCACAAAAACCTCGCCGCGCTGGTAAAAGAGGGGGCGTTCCGCGAGGATCTCTACTACCGTCTCAATGTCATCGAGCTGCACGCCCCCAGCCTGCGCGAGCGCCGCGAGGACATCCCGCTTTTGGCGGAGCATATTCTGAACCGTCTCGTCCCGCCTGGGACAGCCATCCCTGCTTTAAGCAAAGACGCCCATCAGGCGCTGAGCAGCTATTCTTTCCCCGGCAATGTGCGCGAGCTGGAAAACATTCTGGAGCGCGCCATTACCCTGTGCGAAGGCAATACCATCCAGGTGGCCGACCTCCACCTGCCCCGTACCCGCGAACCGGAAATCCCAGCACCAACTGCGTCGGCAACCCCGGCTGCTGACGCTCCCCTCTCCCTCGAACCCTATCTCGACACCATCGAGAAGGACACCATCATGAAGGCCCTGGAACAAGCCCGCTATAACAAAACTGCCGCCGCCAAACTACTCGGCATCACCTTCCGCGCGCTGCGCTACCGGTTGAAGAAGTTGGGGGTGGAGTAATTTGAGGGGTCGTTGTTTTACAGTGCTTGCTGGCTTATGATCCAAGTCGTATGGTTTTGGATAAAATTAGAGTAGAGAAACATGCCAGTAATTAGCCGATTTCTTGGTATTGTTATCGCCATGTATTGGGATGATCATTCCCCACCACATTTTCATGCTAAGAGCCTGTCTGTGAATAAATCATCCCTGCGACGGAGGCTGGTTTTGCGCAGAGCAAGGAACGCCGAGCGCGGTGTGCTCATTGCACATAAGCGAGGTGTGACGCCGCTCTGCGCAAAACCAGTCCCGTCCCTTCGGGTTGCGCCCAAAAACACGCCATGCGGCGTTGCTCGTCGCTCATTTGGAACCACCAAACATCGCGTCTCGCGCCTTGCCTGGCGTGTTTTTGGGCAGCAACGCAGGGATGATTTATTCACAGACAGGCTCTAAATGGCGGTTACGAAATCATCGTCAATATTCATACGGGAGTGGTTGAAGAAAAATTCCCGAAAAGGGCATTACGCCACGTTCTGGAATAGTATGAAATCCACAAAGAAGAGCTTCTGGAAGATTGGGAGCTATGTCTACGGAATGAAGCCCCAAATCCAATTGATCCTTTGGAGTAATAAAAATGTTTTTACATGTAACCGAAGCGAAATATGTAGGAGATTACAGAATCGAAGTTTTGTTCAATAATGGCCGGAGAGGCGTAGCGGACTTGTCAAACGCATTAGTGGGGCCGATATTTGAGCCTTTAAAAAATATAGCTGAATTTCGTAAATTCAAGGTAGATGAAGAGATCGAAACTGTAACATGGCCGAATGGAGCGGATTTGGCGCCTGAATATATTTATTTTCAGGCGTTTAAAAATGACCCCCTGTTGCAGGCTCAGTTTAAAACGTGGGGTTATATCACCTAACGAAACGTGAATGTTGGGTGTTCATATCATCCCAGATTGTCCCACGACGAAATAGAGCGTACACCGCCGTTCGTAGTGAGCTAGTGTAGTGCGCCATTCTGTTTGGAACTTATGCAAACAGCCAGAGCTGCATTGTAGACCTACAAGGATTTGCGATAAGTACCGCTAATAACGGCGCACTACACTAGCCATGCCCCCCGGAAAACGAAAGTTGTGTACGTATGCGACGTGACCAACTTGCAAAATATAACCAATTAGGTTAATGTTCGCTCATGGAGAAAGGCACACCTCACTGCAAGCTACCCGTCATCAAAACCTTGATTGAGGCCGGTCAGGTCAGAGCCACCGCCAGCGCCTTCAATGGGGCGCGTGAGCTTGGTATCAACGATTTGGACGGGATGTGCGCGGTTGTCTTGTCGCTCACTTCTGCCGATTTCTACAAGAGCATGACGACCCATGCCGATCATCGTGTTTGGCAGGACGTGTACCGCGCCAAGACAGCAAGCGGCGATGAGGTGTATCTAAAGCTAACCGTCATTGATGACGTTTTGATCGTTTCCTTCAAGGAGCTATGACCATGAAATGCCCATGCTGCGGCGCGGCGAAACTGATCCACGACACGCGCGACATGCCCTACACCTACAAGGGCGAAACCACCACAATCCCAGCGGTCACGGGCGACTTTTGCCCTGCTTGCGGTGAAGTCGTTCTGAACCGTGAGCATGGCGACCGCTACAGCGAATTGGTTGGCTTGTTCCAGCGCCAGGTGAATGCCGCCTACGTCGATCCCGACTACATCGCCAAGGTGCGCAAGAAGCTCGATCTTGATCAACGCGAAGCCGCAGAAATCTTCGGCGGCGGTGTCAATGCCTTCTCGCGCTATGAGAATGGCAAGACCAAGCCGCCCTTGGCGCTGGTGAAGTTGCTCAAGGTGCTCGACCGTCACCCCGACCTCCTGGACGAAGTCAGGACGGCATAGCGGGCAGCCCCCCGAGAAAACTATTGCACCCATTCCCCGAAACATGGCAATATACCATATAAATAGTAGTGACATTTTTCGTCACTTTCTGACCCAAAACGGCATAACGTAGGTTTGGGTCAAGCGTAGCGGACCCACAAGCCGCGTGTTGCTGGGTCCGCCGTTTTGCGGCTTGACCCAGCCTACATCGGTTTTTTGTGACACACATCACACTTATGCATGGCCCGCGCGCTGTTTTCCATGGTTTATGAACTTTCCGCTGAATGTTGGCACGTCTTCTGCTTTGTTCATGGCAAGGCGTCTGGCTTGAACCGCTCAGACACTGGAAGCGCAGCACACAAAAGGACGAGTGATTAAATCAGGACAGGCGCCAAAAATTTTTACCCCAAACAACCGAGGATAAACACCATGAACATGAAGAAGGCACAACAAGGTTTTACACTGATTGAGTTGATGATCGTTGTAGCAATTATCGGCATCTTGGCGGCGATTGCGATTCCGGCGTATCAGGATTACATCAAGAAAGCAGCTTATACGGAAGTCACAGGAGGAATTACCCCCTATAAGACAGCCGTAGATCTTTGCTTCCAGGAGGCGGGAGCGCTAACGACTTGTAGTGCAGGTGCAAGTGGTGTGCCGGCGGCCATTACCGGTAATACCGTAGGAGCACTCAACGCTGTTTCCGTTACTGCCGGTGTCATCCTTGCCACACCGAATGCCTACAAAGGTATTCTGGCTGCTGACACATGTACTTGGACTCCTCTAGCCAACGCCACGATTGCCCGTCTTGATTGGACAGTCAGCGGTGCTTGCCTGAGCAAAGGCTTCGTGAAAAACTAATCACATCATGGCTGGGTTGACCTAGCCAACTAAGCCCGGCGAAAGCCGGGCTTTTTTATGTTTATCCCAAAAGCACGCGTGTCTCCCGGCACCCCGACGATCAATTTATTACCCCCCGCCAACGCAAATCCTTACACCAGCCACTAAAAAAATCCCCCCATCCGCCGATACAGGATAGGCAATCCCTTGAAGGACGTAAAAAGCATATGAGTGTGGCTGCATCCAGTATCAATATCGGTCTTAGCGGCCTTGCACGCCGCCTGGTGCTCGACGGCCTGTTGAACGAAGACCAGGTATTCAAGGCCCAGGAGTATGCGACGAAAAACAAGATAGCGTTCGTCAGCCATCTGGTGCAAAGCAAGCTGGCGGACAGTTACGCTATCGCCCAGGCGGGCTCCGAGGAGTTCGGCGTGCCACTGTTCGATATCGGTGCCATGGATATGGAGATGGCGGCGAGCAGCCTGGTGAGCGAAAAGCTGATCCGCGCGCATAACGCACTGCCCCTGTTCAAACGCGGCAACCGCCTGTTCGTTGCGGTGTCCGATCCCACCAATCTGGCGGGGCTGGATGAAATAAAGTTCCATGCCAGCGTCAATACCGAGACGGTACTGGTCGAGGAAGACAAGCTCGCCAAGGCAATCGAAAAGGTGCTGGAGGCGAAGGACTCTGCTATTACGGATATCGGTGATGCCGATCTCGATAACCTGGACATTACCAGCGAGGACGATAACGCGAGTAAGGACGCGGGCGCTGGACCGGATGTCGATGATGCGCCGGTGGTGCGCTTCATCAACAAGATTCTGCTCGACGCGATCAATAAGGGGGCGTCGGATATCCACTTCGAACCCTATGAAAAGGTTTATCGCATCCGCTATCGCCAGGACGGCATGCTGCACGAGGCCGCCAACCCGCCGGTGTCTTTGGCCAATAAAATGTCTGCACGTCTCAAGGTGATGTCGCGCCTGGATATCTCGGAGCGCCGCGTGCCTCAGGACGGGCGAATGAAGATGGTGCTGTCCAAGACCCGCGCCATCGACTTCCGCGTCAACACCTGTCCCACGCTGTTCGGCGAGAAGATCGTGCTGCGTATCCTCGACCCCTCCAGTGCCAAGCTGGGCATCGACGCGCTGGGTTATGAGCCGGAGCAGAAGGCGCTGTATATGAACGCGCTGCACATGCCCTACGGGATGATCCTGGTGACCGGCCCGACCGGTAGCGGTAAAACCGTGTCGCTGTATACCGGGCTAAACATACTGAACACCATGGACCGAAACATCTCCACCGCCGAAGACCCTGCGGAAATCAATCTGCCGGGCGTCAACCAGGTGAACGTCAACCCGAGGGTGGGGCTGACCTTCGCCGCGGCCTTGAAGGCGTTTCTGCGCCAGGATCCCGATGTCATCATGGTGGGTGAAATCCGCGACCTGGAGACGGCCGAGATTGCCATCAAGGCGGCGCAGACCGGCCACATGGTGTTGTCCACGCTGCATACCAATGATGCGCCACAGACCCTGAGCCGTTTGCTCAACATGGGGGTGGCGCCGTTCAATATCGCCTCTGCGGTGTCGCTGATCATCGCCCAGCGTCTGGCGCGGCGTCTGTGCAACCATTGCAAAAAACCTGTGGACATCCCGCGTGCGGCCCTGCTCATGGAAGGCTTCACGGAGGAGGATCTGGATGAGGGCTTTACGATCTACGGCGCGGTGGGCTGCGATCAGTGTCATGAGGGCTACAAGGGGCGGGTTGGCATCTATCAGGTCATGCCGGTCTCCGAGGCCATGGGCCGGATCATCATGGCGGGTGGCAATGCTATGCAGATTGCCGATCAGGCAAAGAAGGAGGGCATCCCGGACTTGCGCGCATCGGGGCTGAAGAAAATCAAGCAGGGCATGACCAGCCTTGCGGAAATCAATCGGGTAATTACGGTATAAAGACCATGGCGACGAAAGCGATCAAGACAGCAGCGAAGATGGACCTCTTCACCTGGGAAGGCACCGACAAGAAAGGCACGAAGGTGACCGGCGAGACGCGTAGCGGCAATATCTCCTTGCTCAAGGCCGATCTGCGCCGCCAGGGCATCAATCCCATCAAGGTGAACAAGAAGAGGCTCTCTGCCTTCGGTGCGCGCAAAAAAAAGATCACCGCCAAGGATATCGCCATCTTCAGCCGCCAGATCGCCACCATGATGAGTTCCGGCGTACCGCTGGTGCAATCCTTCGAAATCATCGGGCGCGGCCATGATAATCCATCCATGCAGGATCTGATATTGAAGATCAAGGCCGACGTGGAGGGCGGAAACTCCTTCACCGAGGCGCTTGCCAAACACCCGTACTATTTTGATTCCCTGTTCTGCAATCTGGTGCATGCCGGTGAACAGGCCGGTATTCTGGAGACCCTGCTGCACAAGATTGCCACCTACAAGGAAAAGATCGAGGCGATCAAGGGCAAGATCAAAAAGGCTTTGTTTTATCCTGCGGCTATCGTGGTGGTGGCGTTTATCATTACCGCCATTCTCATGATCTTCGTGATTCCCCAGTTTGAGGAATTGTTCAAGGGATTTGGCGCGGAGCTGCCTGCCTTTACCAAGTTCGTTGTCGAGCTTTCCAAGATCTTTCAGCAGTGGTGGTGGGCCATCTTCGGCGGCCTCGGTGGGGCTGTATATGGCATGATTGAAGCCAAAAAGCGCTCGCCGAAGGTCAGCCAGATGATCGACCGGGCATTACTTAAAATGCCCGTACTCGGTGATATCGTCACCAAGGCGACGGTGGCGCGCTATGCCCGCACCCTGTCCACCATGTTTGCTGCCGGTGTGCCGCTGGTGGAGGCGATGACCACGGTCGCCGGCGCCTCCGGCAATATTGTCTATGAAAAGGCCATTCTCAAGATACGTGACGAGGTGGCCACCGGCATGTCGCTGCAAATGGCAATGCGCCAGTGCGGGCTGTTTTCGAACATGGTGGTACAAATGGTCGCCATCGGCGAGGAGGCCGGCTCACTGGATGCCATGCTCGCTAAAATAGCGGACTTCTATGAGGAGGAAGTCGATAATGCGGTGGATAGTCTGAGCAGTCTGCTGGAGCCGATTATAATGGCGGTGCTGGGGGTGCTCGTCGGCGGACTGGTGGTGGCAATGTATCTGCCGATCTTTAAAATGGGGCAAGTTGTGTAGGCGCGCTGTGATATTTTCGATCCGCGACACACCTGATGACATAGATGTTTACCCTGGACGGTTATGAATCTTATTGATTATCTGCAAGCCAGCCCCACCGTCTTTATTGTTATAGTCGGCATTCTGGGCCTGCTGGTTGGCAGCTTTCTAAACGTGGTGATACATCGCCTGCCGATCATGATGGAGCGCCAGTGGCGTGCCGAGTGCTCGGAATTCCTCGGCGCTGGGGAGAGCGAAGCGAGGGGTTCGCCGCCCCAGGAGCGTTTCGACCTGGCCGCTCCCCGCTCGCGCTGCCCGCACTGCGGCCACGCCATCACCGCACTGGAAAACATACCCGTGGTGAGCTATCTAGTGCTGCGGGGCAAATGTTCGTCATGCGGCGCGCGGATCTCCGCGCGTTACCCGATCATCGAGGTATTCACCGCCGTGCTTTCAGTCGCCGTGGCCTGGCGCTTCGGTTTCGGATGGGCGGCGGGCGCGGCACTGCTGCTGACTTGGGCGCTCGTCGCTCTGAGTGTTATCGACTTTGATCATCACCTGCTGCCCGACTCGATTACTTTACCCTTCCTGTGGGGGGGACTCGCGCTCAACCTGTTCAACGTGTTTGCCAGCAGCTATGCCAGCATCATCGGTGCGATGGCCGGTTACCTTAGCCTATGGTCGGTGTATATGGCTTTTAAACTGCTGACGGGGCGGGAAGGCATGGGTTATGGCGACTTCAAGCTCCTCGCCATGTTCGGCGCGTGGCTGGGCTGGCAGGCGCTGCCGGTAGTGATTCTGCTGTCTTCCCTGGTGGGGGCGGTGGTGGGCATTTCCCTCGTGCTGCTGCGCGGCCGTGACAAGAACATCCCCATCCCTTTCGGCCCCTACCTCGCGGCGGCAGGGTGGATTGCGCTGATGTGGGGTGAACAAATAACGCGTGCCTACCTGGGGATGGCGGGATTGGGATAAACTGCTGTTAAGTTTGTACCTGGCTTTTGACCCCATGCTCAAAATCGGCTTAACCGGCGGCATCGGTAGCGGCAAAACCACCGTGGCGGACTGCTTCGCCTCATTGGGCGTGCCGGTCATCGACGCCGACAAGATCGCCCATGGACTGACAACCCCCGGGCAACCGGCGTTGCAAGACATCGTTAGCGCCTTTGGGCGAGACATCCTGAATGACAATGGACAGCTCGACCGGGCACGGCTACGCGCCATCGTTTTTAATGATGCCGCGCGCCGCAAGCAGCTTGAGGACATCCTGCACCCCCTGATCCGCGCCGGGATGCGCCGTCGCATCGCCGATATCGAAACCAGCAGCACCCCTTACTGCATCCTTTGCATCCCCCTGCTGCTGGAAACTGGACAAACCGACCTGGTGGACCGCATCCTGGTGGTGGATACCCCTGAAGATCTGCAATACCAGCGCGTGAGCGCGCGCAATGGCCTGCCGGATACCGAAATCGCCGCGATCATCCATGCCCAAGCCGGCAGGGAACAACGTCTGGCGGCAGCGGACGATATCATTGTCAATGATGGCGGGCTTGACGAGCTGCGCCAGCAGGTCCTGGAGTTACACCAGCGCTATATGAAAAATTCCTTAAATTTTCTGTAAAGACCCGGTTCCGGCTACCGAATGTCGCCTTCCAGCGACTTCCCTACAAATTTTTTTACGCTATCATTCTTAATGTCTTACACTCCCTGTTTATTTACTCAAATTATCAGGTATAGTGCCTAAGCTTCGGCGATGACTAGCGAATCGGTAATCTTCGTGCAGAAAAAAATCACTTACGAACAACCGCTGAACGAACGGATCCGCACCTTTTTGCGGCTCGAATTCCTGTTTCAACAGGCGTATGCCCACCTGGCGAATGATTCCGTATGGGACAGCCGCGCCACGCTTAACAGCATTCTGGAAATACTGAGTATTTTCAGTCGCGCCGATCTCAAGACCGAGGTCATGAAGGAACTTGAGCGGCAAATTACCGTATTGGAAAGGCTGGAGCAAAATCCGGGGGTTGACCGCCAAAGATTAGGCTCGCTGCTCAGTGACATGGATGCGCTCATTGACCATCTGCACGCCAGCAAGGGTCAGATCGGCCAGGAATTGCGGCAGAATGAATTTCTCAACAGTATCCGGCAGCGCAGCAGTATTCCTGGCGGCACATGCGATTTCGATCTCCCCGCTTATCATTACTGGCTGCAACAACCCCCCGAGATGCGCAGGCAGCAGCTTGAGCAGTGGCTCAAACCCTTCAGCACCATCGCGCAATCCATTAGCCTGATCCTGCGGCTGATCCGTGACAGCGCCCCACCGGCGAGGGAGGTCGCCGAGGCCGGTTTTTTCCAAAAAACCCTGGAGCCGACGCCCCCATGTCACATCGTGCGTGTTACCGTGCCGGCGGACAGCCCCTATTTCGCCGAGATCAGCGGCGGAAAGCACCGCTTCACGGTGCGCTTCATGGAGCAGCGAATAGACGAACGTCCAGTGCAGACCATGGAAAACGTGAGCTTTGAGTTGACCTGCTGCACCATATGACACAGGTGAAAAAAACCGTTGTCACCTGTCCCACGTGCGGCAAAGCCGTGGAATGGACCCCGGAGCAGCGCTGGCGGCCGTTTTGCAGCGAACGCTGCCGGCTCATCGACCTGGGCGAATGGGCAAGCGAGTCATACCGCGTCCCGGCCGAGGGGCAGGCGCCCGCTGATGATGCGGAGAAGGAGAAGCAGTAGACGTTCCTTACCCTACATATTTAGTTGCCGTCATTCCCCCACAACGCCCCGATTGCCGCAATACCTTGCGCCCCATGCGCCCAGGCCTGGGGTAGATGGCCCGGTGTCATCCCGCCCAGTGCGTATACCGGCACTGTGGCCTGCTCGGTCAGCGCGTGTAGCCCTGTCCACCCCAAGGTCTGCGCACCTGGATGGCTGGTGGTTTTCAGCACGGGTGAGACCACCGCAAAATCAACGCCGATGCGGCAGGCATGGGCCAGTTCTGTAGCGTTGTGGCAGGAAGCGGCGACCCACAACTCCCTGCCCAGCGGGCGCTCATCCAGCGTCATCAGGCGCGTGCTGTCCAGATGTACGCCGTCGGCACCCAGCTCCTGCGCAAGGTGAGGAGGGGCGTTTAGCATCAGTTGCGCCTGATAGTTCCGGCACAGGCGTAGCGACTGCTCCGCCAGACATTTGTAATCATCGCCAGCCAGGGTCTTTGCACGCAATTGCACCAGCCGGATCCCGGTTCGCAGCGATTGTTCGAGCGCACGGAGAAAGTCATCTGTCTCGCTACGCGGCTCGGGTGTTATCAAGTAAAGAGGGGGCAGGCGCGCGGCGGTTACGATAGGCCAGTTCGCAGCCGGGTAGGCACGCTCCAGCAGATGCTTCGGCGCAACCCACTCGATCTGCTGACCCTCACGGCCATGAAGCTGCCCTGCAAAGGCATCGACGCGCCAGACATCGAGCAGCACGGATTTGTCGGCATAATCATGGCGCACCCGGATCAGCGGACGGGCGGCCTCGACGGTGATTCCCAGTTCCTCATACATCTCCCGTGCAAGGGCGCGCTGGATGTCTTCACCAGCCTCAACCTTGCCGCCGGGAAATTCCCACAATCCGCCTTGATGCGCCTTGGGCGGGCGCAGCGCCAGCAGTACCTCGCCTGCACTGTTAAATATTGCTGCGGCGACGACGTGTTGAATCTGAGGGGATGGCATGGCGGGGTAATTAGCAGTAATAAGCGCTTTGCGTGGAAGATTTTTATGCCCAAAAAGGACACTTGTTGTCATTTTGCGTCACGGTTCACACCTGTAGTGATGCACTCCGCACAGCAAGGCGTATTTATTCTTGGCACTATAGACTCAACAGAAACAACTTATCCCTTTATCCTTGGAGTCGAAAATGTTAAAGATCATAATTGCTGTCATAGTAGGATTAATGGTAATCACCAACCCCGGTGATGGCGTCAGCGCCTTTGCTGCCTATAAAGATTACATACTGGCGCTGATCGTCGCGTTTCTTGTTCATCCGCTGGTGGTTCGGCAGTTCGAATAAGCAAAGCCGGGAGGGCGCACCTGCAAACTTGCGGCCCATCCCGGAGTTCGCAACGGGCCTAGCAGCCTGTCGGACTTAGGGGATCGTAGCGAAAAAGCGGGAGAGCGAGGACAGTTTTTCGCTATTTTGAGGAGAATAGCTGAAACTATTTAACGAAAAATAGCGGAAAAATGGACCGCCCTCCCACTTTTGCAGCAGATTCGACCTAAGTCCGACAGGCTGCTAGAAATTCGCCCCGATCGCCAGAAAAGGGCCTGCGTTTTTGATTAGCGCCTTGTTGGAACCGTCTTTCAGTTCCACGTCTATATAGCGGTATCCGCCCGCCACATAAAAGAACGGCACAGGACTCAATTTAACCTGGGCGGTGACATCATAAAAATGATTGCCCTGATAGACCATGCCCATGCCATCGACCTCTGCTTTAACAAAAGGCACGCTGGCGCGCACTACGGCCTTGAGCATGGGGACAGGGACGGAGAAGCTGGCGCTCGCGGTTTGGGAGGAGCCTGTCAATGCGACCGAGCCATCCACGTATTTCAGATTTGCGCCAAGTTCCGCCTCGACTACCTCTGCATCCAGCGCTGTAAACGTCCATCCCAGATCATAGCTTTTTAATTCCGCATTTGTTTGCAGGGAGGTGTTTGCGTTAAATGTCTTGTTGTCGTAAGTGACGCCTTGAGAGAGCGTTTTGGTTGCGTCATATTTGATCGGCGTATACCCGACGTAGACATTTCCCAGCGCCATCACATGCAGTCTGGCGCGGGCAAAGGCGATGGTTTTATCCTTGAGTCCCAAATCATCCTTGAGGTTGATGTCCGGGGCGGAATTGGTGTGGGTTTGTCCTGAAACGCTGGACTTCCAGCCCGCCACTTGCACGTCAAGATCCACCGGCCCCAAGGCAAACGCCGAACCTGCCGGCAACATCATTAAAGCAACTGCTATCCGTCCGCTTTTTTTCATAATTCCCCCGCACGTTGGAAATAAAAAGGTGAAATAAAAAAGTAAGGTGAGACGCTTCTCAGGCATAGTCATCAATCCTGTGAAGCGGTGAAATCCGGCCACTCTCCATCAGGGAAAGTGACCAGTATTCCGCCACGGCGCGCCGCGCGAGCATGCTTTCGCCGCTCGTCGGCATAGTATAGCGGCCTGTGTGGTGAAAACTTGTGGAATAAGCGCCGGATAGCCCCTGTTTGTCAAGGATATCGCCTTCCACCACCTGCTCGGCAGGAACTTGTTGCCGGACTTGCCGGTTGAGGGCGGGGGACGGCGCCGATGCTGCAATCTGCCGCACACCGGTATCGGCGCGCCGTGGTGGTGCGCTATAACCGGGTATCAGGGTGGCGGCTGTCATCGTCCGACTATTCCATTAGCATGTTCTCAAACCAGCGGCAAAGCCTAAAACAGGAACTTTACGCCCACGTTGGCGCCTTCGTCGAGCGTGGCGCCGGGGTTGTTGTCAATGCCAAACCTGATTTTGCGATAGCCCACATAGGCTGTCGCCTGGGGTAAAATTTCATATTCCAGCCGGAGGCCCGTTTCGATATACCGGTTAGCATCGCCAAAAGTTACAATTTTCGGCGCAAAATAGAATTGACCAACAAGGCCCAGGCGTTTGGCAATCGACGGTGAAAAGCGTACCTGTCCACCCAGCGCCAATGCGGCGGCATCATATTTTGCAACAGAGGCGGCCAGGCCTTTGAAACCCAAGCCCACCGTCAAGCCAGGAAGATTGGTGCCCACCTCGTTCATTACCTGCATGCCCGCGTCGATCATGCCCTTTCCACCCTCGGTGTAAAGAAGGCCGGCATTAAATTCCGATTTCCCCAGGCTGTCCCGTCCTAATGGCATCGAATAGCGCAACTGGGCGCTTTTATCGCTCAGGTTTATGTCGACGGTATCCGCCAGGGCGCTGGTGCTGGCGGCCAACAGGCCAATAGCGAGGGTTTGGCGCAGGGTCATAAATTTCTTACTCAACAACCACCGGCTAAAGCCGGTGGGTTGGGGTTACGGACTGAAAGTCCGGATACGCGTCGACTGAACGACGCGTCTATTCGGGTTCCATTTTAAAGTTGTCATTCGGATTAGGTTCAAAGTGATGTTCTAAATACTGTTTGATCATCTCTTCCGTCATCTGGCCTACCGTGGCACAAAAGTACCCGCGCGCCCAGAAATGCCTTCCCCAGTAACGCTTCTTCAACGCCGGAAACTCCTCAAACAGCTTACTTGCCGTACGACCTTTAATCCTTCGCATGATCTCGCTCGGTGCCATTTCCGGTGGGCTGCTCACCAAAATATGCACATGATCCTGGCTCACCACACCTTCTACTATCCTTATCTCAAAGGCCTCACAGGTCTGCCGCACCCAGTCCCGAACTCGCTCCGCTACATCCCCTTTCAGTACCTTGTAACGATACTTCGCTACCCATACAAAATGGTACTCAATCTGAAATACCGTATGACTCCCGTATCTATAATCCATGTCGCACCTCCTGGTGCAACAGTATCGCAGCTAAAGCTGACCGGCTAAAGCCGGTGGTTTAAACCTTGTGATGGACAATTAATCATAGGTTCCAAGAATAACACAACCCAACCGTACGCCCAATCTTGTCGCCTCAATCGTTTAACGATGCGCGGGCGCATACCCACACATCTATAGCACCCGCCCCGGCCTTGCGTAACGCGGCGGCAAGTTCCTCAACGGTGCTGCCGGTGGTCATTACATCGTCAATAATGGCGACATGGCGTCCTTTGAAGTTGCCCGTGATATTGAACGCCCCCTGCACATTGCGCGGGCGCTCCTTGGCTGGCAAATCGGATTGCGCAGGTGTGGCGCGCAGTCGCTCACAACTGCGGTAGTCAATCGGGAGGTTGAGCTTGCGTGCAATCGGGCGCGCCAGCTCCAGGGCCTGGTTATAGCCACGTCCGCGCAAGCGCGCGCCATGCAGGGGCACCGGGATGATCAGGTCGGGTCGGGTTTGCACGTGCTGTTCCAGATGACCGGCCATGATGTCCCCCAGCAGGCGCGCGATGTGGAGTTTGCCATTGAATTTAAGGTCCTGGATAAGGTGATCGACAGGGTTGGCATAGGTGAACACGCTTAAAACACGGTCATAGGCGGGGGAATCATTCAGGCAGTTGCCGCACAATGTCACGCCGGACTCATTATCGTCAGGCATGCCATGCAATGGCAACGCGCAACGCTGGCATGCCTGCGTTTGATAGGGCAGATCCGTCAGGCACCCCAGGCAGAGATCCATGCCATGGCTACCCTTGGCGCCGCAAATGACGCAGATCGGCGGAAATAGCAGTGATTGTATAGTATTTAACCAATCGTTCACTTTTGGAGTGCCATTAGGTTGACAGGAATCGTGTTGCCGTTAATATCAGCCTCTCATAGCATACCCAAACAGGAAAAGAGTCGCCATGAACAACGAAATCTATCAGCGCATCGACAGCCTGACCACACGCATTCTTGCAGGTGGGGATATAACGGGCGACGAAGGACGCTGGATGATCCGCCTGGAAGATGATTACCTGCCCTGGCTGATGGCGGGCGCCGACCGCATCCGCAAGACATTCCGAGGCAATGAGGTTGAGGTGTGCGCCATCTCCAACGTGCGCTCCGGCAATTGTTCCGAAAACTGTTCGTTCTGCGCCCAGAGCGCCCATCACAAGACCGCAGCTCCGGCCTACAATTACATTTCCAGCGAAAAACTGGTGGAGCAAGCCGAGCGTGCGCGTGCCTGGGGCGCCAGCGATTTTGGCGTGGTGTCCAAAGGCTGGGGCGTGCGCTCCGCCAAGGAACGCAACCAGTTGCAAGAATACTTCACAACGCTAAAGGAGCACTCCGATATAGGCCGGTGCGCCAGCCTTGGCGCATTGGACGAAGAAACGGCGGTCATGCTCAAGGGAATGGGCATGGAAAATTACCACCATAACCTGGAGTGCGCGCCGAGCTTTTTCGACCAGGTCTGCACCACCCACGCCTACCAGGAAAATATCGACACCATCAACCATGCCCGCAAGGCCGGCCTGCGCGTCTGTGCCGGCGGCATATTAGGGATGGGTGAAAGCCTCGATCAGCGTGTTGAACTTGCGTTGACACTGCGTGAGCTGGGCGTGGAGTCCGTGCCCCTGAATTTTCTTAACCCGCAAGCTGGCACCCCCATGGGGGTGCGCGAACCCATGCAGCCTATGGATATTCTCAAAGCGATAGCTGTATTCCGTTACCTGTTGCCGAAAGCGGAGATCCGCATCGCAGGTGGACGCCAGTTTCTCGGCGACATGCAGGCCATGATCTTTATGGCAGGCGCATCGGGTGTGATGATCGGCGATTATCTCACCACCAAGGGGCGCCAGGTGGAAGATGACCTGAAAATGCTCGAAGCCCTCAACCTTAAACCGCGTGGCGACACCCAGCAGCGGCGGGTGGCTGTTAATCATAGTTAGGTGCTCAATGAAGCAAAACTATTGGAGGTCAAAATGAACGCAGCAAAGGAAAAGATACGGGAGCTACTTGAAAACCTGCCCGAGGATTGCACGGTTGAAGACGTTCAGTATCATCTTTACGTATTGGAAAAAATTCAGCGGGGCATATCCAGAGCGGAGTCCGAAGGCGTCATAACACAAGAAGAAGTTGAAAAGCGGCTAAGCAAATGGACCACCGAATAAAGTGGTCACCTGAAGCAACTGAGGATGTCGAAGCAATTGCGGGGTTTATCAGTCGAGATTCTGCATTTTATGCGCGAGCGGTGGTGTCAAAAATATTATCGGTATCCAGAACCCTTGCAGATTTCCCGCATATCGGCCGGGTAGTGCCTGAACTTGGTAACGAAAACATCCGGGAGCGGTTCGTGTACAGTTATCGACTTGTGTATTGTATCGAAGAAAAGCAGATATTGGTGGTGGCTGTTGTTCATGGAAAACGTCTGCTGGAGTCCATATCCAGTCGTTTTACGGATGCAAGCGTCTAATAATAGCTAGACCGCAAATCAACATATGAGCATTGATACATTCCGCACAGCCAGTAAGTCAGATGCCGAGGCAATAGCACAGCTCGTCAACAAAGCATATCGCCCGGAATCAGGGGCGTCTGGCTGGACTCATGAATCCCATTTGGTGTCAGGTGGCAGAACAAGTGTTGGTCAAGTCGAGGTAATGGTGTCAAAGCCAGATTCCGTTATTCTTGTGGGCCTTAAGGGATCAGAAATTGTGGCTTGTGTTCATGTCGAGAAAGACGGCAGCGATGGCCACATTGGTATGCTCGCGGTTAGCCCAATACTGCAAGGGGCTGGCGCGGGAAAGCAAATGCTTGCCCATGCAGAAAGATATGCGAGTGAAAATTTCAACTCTGAGAAATTCATCATGGTTGTTGTGTCCTCAAGAAGTGAACTCATTTCTTTCTATCTGAGGCGCGGGTATCAAAAAACAGATACCGTAATGGACTATCCGCTGTCGGCGGGAGTCGGCATCCCAAAACATGCCGGACTCAAAATCGAGGTACTGGAAAAGCGCTCTCTACGGTAGAGATTTCACCCCACAAGCCACTGGATATGAAAATCAAGCAATACCAAGTAGATGCTTTTGCAACTCGTGTGTTCGAGGGAAACCCGGCTGCCGTATGCCCTTTAGAAAGCTGGTTGGACGACCGTCTTCTTCAAGCCATTGCGGGGGAGAACAATTTATCCGAGACAGCCTTCTTTGTGCCTTCTGCAAAGGGGTTCAATCTGCGCTGGTTTACACCCGTCAAGGAAGTTGATCTTTGCGGCCACGCAACTCTGGCAACGGCCCATGTCATTTTTGAAATTCTTGGTTATTCCAAGCGGTCCATCACCTTTGAGACACGTAGCGGCGATCTTGTCGTAAGGCGAAAGAGGAATCTGTTGGAAATGGATTTCCCCTCACTATCGCCAAGACCATGCGCCATGCCTGAGGCATTAATTGAAGGTCTCGGCCAGCGGCCCGCCGAGGTATTGTCAGCTGACGATTACCTGGCTGTGTTCGACAGCGAAGCGACTGTTCGCGCCATAGCGCCAAACCATGCCTTGCTGAGCCAGCTTGATTTGCGTGGTGTTATTATCACGGCGCCCGGTATGGATGTCGATTTTGTCAGCCGTTTCTTTGCGCCCAAATATGGCGTCCCCGAAGACCCCGTCACAGGCTCCGCTCATTGTGAGCTTGCGCCGTACTGGGCCAATAAACTTGGCAAGAACACCTTGAGTGCCAAGCAGGTTTCCAGGCGTGGCGGCAACATCGCCTGCGAGGTGAAAGCTGACCGCGTGCTTCTCTCAGGGTATGCTGTCACGTTTATGGAGGCAGAAATTACCCTGGTGTCGCGAACCGAAAATAACAAAACATGAAACGGCGTCTTTTTTCGCTATGCGGCGTTGCAACCCCTTGCCGTATACCCCATACGGCTGCGGGTCTGCGCCTTGCCTGGCAAAAAAATCCATCCGTTTCATTTGTTCTGTTATTTCCGGTTCGCGACACTAGACATTAGCCACAGAGGACGCAGCGCTTGTTAGTCAATCCATCAAAAATGTTTTCTCCGTATCCTCTGTGTCTCTGTGGCGAAAATTAAAACATGAAATCCCTGGCCGCCGGTTTGGAGAAGCAACGGGCGCTTAATCTCTATCGCACGCGCCGGGTGCTGGAAAGCCCGCAGGGTGCGGAGGTGGTGGTTGAGGGGCAGCGCTATCTGTCCTTTTGTAGCAATGATTACCTGGGACTCGCCAATCATCCCGACGTGATCCGGGCAATGCAGCAAGGTGCCGCCGAGTACGGCGTGGGTAGCGGTGCGGCGCATCTGGTGAGTGGGCACAGCGCCGCCCATCATGCACTTGAAGAAGAACTGGCGGCGTTCACCCACAGGCCGCGCGTCCTATTGTTTTCCACGGGCTATATGGCCAACATCGGGGTGGTAAGCGCATTGGTTGGTCGGGGTGATGCCGTGTTTGAGGATCGCCTCAACCATGCCTCGCTGATCGACGCCGGGCTGCTGTCGCAGGCGCGCCTGCGGCGTTATCCTCACAATGATATGGCGGCGCTGGAACGGTGTGTGGCGGGAGACGGCTCCGCAACCAGGCTCATAGTAAGCGATGGTGTGTTCAGCATGGATGGCGACATCGCGCCACTGCCCGCACTGGCCACTATCGCCCGCAGACACAATGCAGGATTGATGATCGACGATGCCCATGGCTTGGGCGTGCTGGGCGCGCACGGTGGCGGGGTGGTGGAGAACTTCGGGTTGGGCACGGATGAGGTGCCAATTCTGATGGGTACGCTTGGCAAGGCCTTCGGTACCTTCGGTGCGTTTGTGGCAGGCAGCGAGGAACTTATCGAAACCCTGATCCAGCGTGCCCGCACTTACATCTACACCACTGCGCTGCCACCCGCCATTGCGCAGGCGACGCGAGCCAGTCTCCGGCTTGTGCAAGAGGAAGACTGGCGACGCACGCATTTGCACACCTTGATCGCGCGGTTTCGTGACGGGGCGAAGCGGTTGGGGTTGGCGCTGCCTCCATCAGCGACACCGATCCAGCCGCTAATAATCGGCGATGCAGGGCGCGCGGTGGCGTTAAGCGATGCCCTCATGCAGCGCGGCATACTCATCGGCGCCATTCGGCCTCCCACCGTCCCGCAAGGCAGCGCACGGCTGCGCATCACGCTCTGCGCGGCTCACAGCGAGGCGCAGGTGGACCGGCTGCTGGATGCGCTGGCGGAGTTGTTATGAGTTTGTATGTAAAGACCCTCGGTGCAGGGCCGGACATAGTATTGCTGCACGGTTGGGGCCTGCATGCGGACATCTGGCAAGAAACCGCGCAACGTCTGGCGCCGGCCTTCCGCGTTACGCTCATTGATCTGCCGGGGCATGGGCGCAGCGCGGCCATCGACGGTGCTTTCGATCTGGACGCGCTTGCGGCAGCGGTTGCGGCGGTAGCGCCGTCGCGTGCTGTGTGGCTGGGGTGGTCGCTAGGGGGGATGGTTGCCATGCGGCTCGCCATCGAACACCCCGAGCGGATAGCGGGCCTGATTCTGGTTGCCAGCAGCCCGCAATTCGTGCGCAGTGGCGATTGGCCGCACGCCATGGAATTGCAGGTGCTGGAAGCCTTTACCCAAATGCTGGAGCAGGATTATCACGATACCTTGCAGCGGTTTCTGGCGCTGCAAACGCTGGGTAGCGCGCGCGGCAGCGAAACGCTGCGTTCTTTGCGTGAGTTGGCATCACGCCATCATTCGCCCCTACCGGCGACATTGCGCAGTGGCCTTGCAATTCTGCGTGATGCGAATCTGCGTCCCCGCTTGCGTGAGATTGGCTGCCGGGTGCAGTTGATCTTCGGCCAGCGCGACGCCCTCGTGCCGCTTGCGGAAGCATTGGATATCAAGGAAATCTGGCCCAGCGCGCATTGGCATGTTATCAAGGGGGCGGCTCACGCGCCGTTTTTGTCACACCCCGACGATTTTTTTGATGTAGTGGATGAATTTTTATATGAACAAATCAGATAGTAATACGAGCGATTTCCTGCTCGACAAAAACCTGGTGCGCGCTTCTTTTGACCGCGCCGCCGCCCGTTATGACGAGGCGGCAGCGCTACAGGCCGAGGTGAGAAATCGCATGCTGGAACGGCTCGATCTGGTAAAGCTTGCTCCTGAATGTATCCTCGACATCGGTGCGGGCACCGGCCATGGTGTTACCGCGCTGGCACGCCGCTATAAAAAATCCCACGTCATCGCCATGGATCTGGCATTCAACATGCTGTTGCAAACACGCCGCCATAACTCATCCTGGCTACCCTGGCAGAAAACACCGGCACTGGTATGCGGCGACGCCGAGCGCCTGCCGTTCGGGGATAGCTGTGCCGATCTGATCTTCTCCAATCTCACGATCCAGTGGTGCAATGACTTGGATCATACCTTGCGCGAGTTCCGCCGTGTGCTGAAACCGGGCGGCCTGCTGATGTTCACCACCTTTGGCCCGGACACACTCAAGGAATTGCGCCATAGCTGGAAAGCTGCGGATGGCTTCAATCACGTCAACACCTTCATCGACATGCATGACATCGGTGATGCCATGATGCGCGCGCGGCTCACTACGCCAGTGATGGACGTGGAAAACTTCACGCTGACCTATCCGGATATTCAGTGCCTGATGCGTGATCTCAAGACCATCGGCGCACACAACGTCACTGCCGGGCGCGCACGCGGGCTGACCGGCAAGACGCGCCTGCGAGCGCTCGCCACTGCCTATGAGTACTACCGGCGCGACGGCCTGTTGCCAGCCACGTATGAGGTGGTTTACGGCCACGCCTGGGCACCGGAGCGTACTACCACGCCGCAGCAATCCGAGGAGCCGGGCGTGTTCAAAGTCGCCTTCCCGCCACGGCGCAACCCGGCGGCATAGCCTTATTCCATTTTAAGCAGAGAATTAATACATCCCCTCGCCCCGCTTGCGGGGATAGCGAAGCGAGGGGCTGGGTTAGGGAGAGGGGGTTGAATTGGAGATGGAATTAATGACACGCGGCTTCTTCATTACCGGCACCGACACCGACGTGGGTAAAACCTGGGTGACAGCGGGCGTGCTGACGGCGCTGGCAGCGCGCGGCCATACCACCGCCGCGATGAAACCTGTCTCTGCCGGATGTATTGAGACAGACGAAGGGTTGCGCAACGGCGACGCGCTGATCCTGCAACGTCACGCCACCCTTAACCTGCCCTACGCACAGATCAATCCTTATGCCTATGCCGCGCCCATCGCACCGCATATTGCTGCCACGCGGCTGGGGCAACGCATTGAAATTGCGCCCATCAAGGCAATCTTTGATGACATGGCGCGGCGCGCTGATTATGTGGTGGTGGAAGGTGCTGGCGGCTGGCGGGTGCCACTCAACGAGCACGAGACAATAGCCGATCTCGCCCAGGCGCTCGGCCTGCCGGTGATCCTGGTAGTAGGAATGCGCCTGGGCTGCCTGAACCATGCCTTGTTGAGCTGCGAGAGCATTGCCCGGCAGGGCGTACCGCTGGCGGGCTGGGTGGCGAACAGCGCGTGCCCTGAATTTCCGGAACTGCAAGAAAATATCGACGCCCTGCGCGAACGCATCGACGCGCCGCTGCTGGGCGTGATCCCTCATCTACGGGAATTTGACGCCCAGGTAATTGCAAGTCACCTGGATTTCAAGAGCATTAGCAGTTGACCGCTGCTTCATGAACGCTTCTGCGCTACCAGCATCGCCCTGCTGCGGAAGCCGCGCTGCGTGTCACCCACCAATCCTTCCTCGCGGTAGACCAAAACCCGCAGGCCGGGAAACATCGTCAGTAACTCATTTTCACGCAGACGGAATTCGGGATTTTGCGGACCGGCACCGTCCACCCGTTCCAGCGTGAAGGTCTGGTAAAACAGCAACCCGCCCGGCCGCAGTGCCGCCAGCAGATGGGGGTTCAGCGGACGCTCAAGAAAGTGGCAGGACACAATCACGTCGAAACTTTCGGACTCCGGCGGCTGGGCCACCAGATCACGGGCCTCGGCATGGATGTGTAACCCTCGTGCTGTGGCCTCTTCTGCCAGGCGCGTGACAGCGACCTCGGAGATATCCCAAGCATGGGTCTCCAACCCCTGTGCTGCGAGCAGCAGGGCGTTTGCGCCCAAGCCGCAGGCAAAATCCAGCGCCTTGCCGGAGGTGGGCAGCAGGTGCGAGTTTTCGCGCAATACCTCCGACGCTATTTTCGGTTGCTTTTCAGCGCTGCTGTAGATGGTGTCCCATTTTTCCTGGGTTGATATGTTTTTGTCGGTCATGTTCCTGTTTATCTGTATCTATGTCGTGAAAAGAACACAGCTCACCACTGGAAGTTGATCGGCCATAACGTTTGGCTTGTCCCCTTCAGGGTGAACTCCCGCCAGAGATCCGCATAACTCGCACCGTCGACAGGATGGCGCATTTGTCCGGCGATT
>JACPOZ010000050.1 GCA_016191235.1 Gammaproteobacteria bacterium | reverse complement strand
TCGCGGATCAGCGTGTCTTTTTCGGCAACAGTGAGGTGGTCAAGTATGGGTAAATCATTCATCGCCGAATTATCGCTTATGCCAACTATTTTTCAAACCAGAAATTGCATCGCTATTTTGGGGTACCTGAGTAGTTACAAACGACAATTAGAACCCATTGCCATTTTTAGGTTAAATCCGTCCGCATTGGGACTTGTGAGTGAATACATTTTTGGATCAATATGTTACATAATATTTATGTAGGCTGGTGTTGCGTTTTTTTGTTAGAACCGAACCGCCGCTTCTAGCATCGCAGCCATCGACTCCCAGTTGACCTGATTGAGCCGTGTTCGAGCTGAGGTGCCATCGGCGAGGAAGGTCACGCCCTTGCCTGGATCGGTAGTCCATTTGCCGTGCTCCAATGTGACATTGAGTAGAAATTTTCTGCTAATGGAGTACGA
Source organism: Gammaproteobacteria bacterium (assembly GCA_016191235.1). Classification (GTDB taxonomy): domain Bacteria; phylum Pseudomonadota; class Gammaproteobacteria; family Ga007554; genus LNEJ01. The sequence goes on along the minus strand of JACPOZ010000050.1, from coordinate 8,084 downwards.
TCCTCCTAGTGATACCGTGTAGCCGTTGCCTCGCGCGCTATGGATGAAGCTCACTGGATGAGCGAAGTCTTCCCGCAAGTTCCAGTTGGCCTCGGCGGAGTAGTCCACCCAGTGGTATTCCATGCTGGCGATGATGGCCAGTTTCGGCCCGGCCTGCAGCCAAGCATCCATGCCCAGCCAGGGGCCTTTCCACTCGGCGTTGTATGTAGTGTTCAGGCCGGGAAAGGCACCGGTGGGCGGCCAGGTCTGGTAGCCGTCGGTCATGACCAGGTTTTGCTGGTTGAGAGAATAACCCGCCAACGGGGTGAGATTGATAAATTTTCCGACCGTTTTATCGAAAAATCTGAAAGTGTGCCCCACGCCCAGGCTTGCATCGCGCACATCACCGCCCGCCTTGTTGTTGGAGCGGGAAAACTCCAGCGTGCGGTTGTCGCCCAGGTAATCCGAGTCCTGGTTTCGGCCTGTGACGATCTTGCCGTAGCTTGCCGCCCCGCGCACGACCCAGTCGTTTCTGTAGGTTATTTTGCCGCCCGCCCTTAGCTGGGCAATATTCAGGTTGTCCCAGCCAAGTTCGGACAGGATGTTGGGATTCGTTCCCGCTGATGTGCCGGCAATATTCCAGTTGAGCCTGTCTTGACGATAGCCTGTGCCAAGTGAACCTTCCATTTGTACGTCAGGGGATGCGTGTACGGCAGGCAGTGCGGCGGCGAGGCCTAAAAGTAACGCATATTGCAGGTCTTGTTTCATGGTTTCCGCTTGTGCTTGGGGCAGGCAGGCTGCGAATGCGATTATGCAGGCCGTTCTACTATAGTGAATTTTCATGGTTCTCTTCCTGACAGGCCGTTTTCCTTATCTTCCTGCTAAAAACATCGGACATTCTGCCGATAGCTTTAGTAATAGGTGAAAGAAGGAGGTGTTTATGGAATCCCTGGTGATACATCCAACCGCTACAGCGCAGTGGCAAGCACTGGTTCTTGAGGCTGAGTCCGCTGCGGATCGCCGGCTCGATGAGGAAACGGAAAGCTATCTGGTCTTTCTGCTGATGCGCTTCATGAGCGAGGCAGGGGCGGCGAAGAAAGTCCTTGCGATGGATTACTTGAGCGCCATGAATGAGATGGGCCGCGTCCGGCAGGGAAAATTGCGCGATGTTGGCGACCTGTGTCTGATTCATGCCGGTCTGTTTCCATTACGGGCGGAGCGCCGCCGCGTTGCGGTGAGCTATTTCGTTGATCTTGGGCGTAGCGCCTATTTGCAGCTTGCCGGGTATCTGCAAAATAGCGCGGCGGACACCTATGTCCACCTTGCACAGGATTTTATAGTATTGATGGATGTGCTGCAGAGCATGCGTACCCTCGGCGGCAATAGCACCTCGCTGCTTAGCCCTTTGGCCGCCTATGACCTGTGGAATGACACGGGTGGCCAGCATGTCTACCGGTCATTATGTGATGGCGCTAGCGCATTGCCAGTGAAGACGGGTGCGGGCGGCGGAAAACAAAAGTCTCATTAATCTTGCAAAAATATCATCAAAACCCTTGCCAGCGGTACTCTCCAGCGGTAATCTTCGCCGATCCGGGAGTTTTGTTGGCGACGGCCCGTAATTTTTTATCGGTCGGCAGTGCACTTCAAGTCTTGATATAAAGGCTGCAATAAGCCGCACCAATATAGCGTTTTTTCTGTTTACGCGCACCATATTGGTGCAATCGACAGATCACGTATGGCTGTCGCGGCTTTTAACCTGCTGAAGTAATTCATAATTTTTCATGGCATGTTTCGTGCTTATGCCGACCTAGATTTGCTCACAACTAAACCCAGATTGCCCTTTGGAGGGGAGTTTAAATGTCCGCAGAAACAGTTCTTAAAATGATCAAAGACAACGAAGTGAAATTCGTTGATTTCCGCTTTACCGATACCCGTGGCAAAGAGCAGCACGTCTCCGTGCCTGCTTCCACCCTCGATGCAGATGCTTTCAGTGATGGCAAAATGTTCGACGGATCTTCCATTGCCGGCTGGAAGGGCATTGAAGAGTCCGACATGATTCTGATGCCCGATGCCGATACTGCAGTGATGGACCCGTTCTTCGACGAGAGCACACTGATCCTGCGTTGCGACATCCTTGAACCCCACACCATGAAGGGTTACGACCGCGACCCGCGTTCGCTGGCCAAGCGTGCCGAGGCCTATTTGCAGTCCACCGGCATTGCCGATACCGCGTTTTTTGGCCCGGAGCCAGAGTTCTTTATCTTCGACGATGTGCGTTGGGGCGCGGACATGAGTGGCTCATTTTGCAAGATCGACTCGGAAGCGGCCTCGTGGAACTCCGAGAAGGTATACCCGGACGGCAACATGGGACATCGTCCCGGCGTGAAGGGCGGCTATTTCCCCGTGCCGCCGGTGGATCAGTTCCAGGACATCCGTTCCGCCATGTGCCTGGCGCTGGAAGATATGGGGCTTTCCGTTGAAACCCATCACCACGAAGTGGCCACCGCCGGCCAGTGCGAAATCGGCACCCGTTTCAGCACCCTGGTGAAAAAGGCTGACGAGGTTCAGATCCTCAAATATGTCATCCAGAACGTCGCGCATGCCTATGGCAAGACAGTCACCTTCATGCCCAAGCCCATTGTCGGCGACAACGGCAGCGGTATGCATGTGCATCAGTCGCTGTCCAAGGGCGGCCAGAACCTGTTCGGCGGCAATCTGTATGGCGGCCTCTCCGAGCTGGCCCTGTTCTACATCGGCGGTATCTTCAAGCACGCCCGCGCGCTGAATGCCATCACCAATTCCACCACCAACAGCTACAAGCGCCTGGTGCCTGGCTTCGAGGCGCCGACCATGCTCGCCTACTCGGCGCGTAACCGCTCCGCTTCGGTGCGCATTCCGTATGTGCCCAGCCCGAAGGCGCGCCGCATCGAACTCCGTTTCCCGGATGCCAGCAGCAATCCCTACCTGGCCTTTGCTGCCATGATGATGGCGGGCCTTGATGGCATTCAGAACAAGATCCATCCCGGCGACGCTATGGATAAGGATCTGTACGATCTGCCGGCGGAAGAGGCGAAGAAGATCCCCACCGTGTGCCATTCGCTGGACATGGCGCTGGAAGCGCTCGATAACGACCGCGCGTTCCTCACCGCAGGTGGCGTGTTCTCCAACGAGATGATCGACGCCTATATCGACCTGAAGATGAAGGAAGTCACGCGCTTCCGCATGACCACCCATCCGGTTGAGTACGACATGTATTACAGCCTGTAATACGTCTTTTTTGTCTTAGCCTGTCTTTTACCCCCTGTATGCTTTGGCATTCAGGGGGTTTCTTTTTTTAGGTTTTAACAAGACGCGATTTATGCCCAGTGCTTGTGCGTTGCGCACTATATTGGTGCGTCCATGGTATTTGTGCGTTATTATTGAGCTACAGTGTTCCCCATTCCCCTGCAGAAATAACACACCGACGACGCCCTGAATTTGAGGGTTTCGTTTTAATATATTGTATTTATTAATTAATATTTGTATTTCTGGTTTTTTTGGTGTGCGCATTTCATGCCTTGGTTCAATTTTTGCTAAACCGCACATATGCTGCCCGATGTTATGACACAAGATGCAATAAGTCGGCGCATCATTGATGCCCTCAATACAGCAGTATTGATGTTCGATGATGCGCTATGCCTCATTTACATTAATCCCGCAGGTGAGATGCTGTTTGCGGTGAGCGCAAGGCGGGTGCGCGGTATCCCAGTGCTAGAGCTGTTGCCGGGCGCTGATCTTGTCATTGATGCCATGCGCAAGGCACTGGAAAGCGGGTATCCCTTTACCGAGCGCGAACTGCTGCTGACGTTGCCGGTGGATCGTAAAATCACGGTGGATCTAACCGTTACGCCGTTGGCTGAAATGCAGGGCAAGGAGCTGCTGGTGGAAATGGTGCAGGTCGATCGTCATATGCGCATTACCCGTGAGGAAAACCTGCTGGCGCAGCATCAGGCGGCGCGCGCCGTGGTGCGTGGTCTGGCGCACGAGATCAAAAATCCCCTGGGCGGGCTGCGCGGCGCCGCGCAGTTGTTGGAGCGTGAGCTGAGCGATGAGTCGCTCAAGGAATACACCAGCATCATCATCGGTGAGGCGGACAGGCTGCAGAATCTGCTGAATCGTATGCTGGGGCCTAATACCGTGCCGCACAAGCGTCTTATCAATATCCACCAGGTGCTGGAGCGCGTGCGTGGCGTGGTGCTGGCTGAGGTGCCGGTAGGGGTGGAGATCATCCGCGATTATGATCCCAGCATCCCTGACTTCAATGCCGATCCTGATCAGCTTATCCAGGCGCTGCTCAATATCGTGCGTAATGCCGTGCAGGCCATTGATGGATCGGGTGAGATCACCTTGCGTACCCGGGTTCAGCGCCAGTTCACCATAGGCCAGCACCGCTACAAGCTGGCAGCAAGGGTTGATGTTATTGACAATGGGCCGGGGATCCCAGCCGACATGCTGGAAAGTATTTTTTACCCGATGGTTACCACCCGTCCAGAAGGCACGGGGCTGGGGCTGTCCATTGCGCAGTCGCTGGTGCAGCAGCATGACGGCCTGATCGAATGCACGAGCCGTCCGGGGCGGACGGTGTTTGCAGTATTGCTTCCACTGGAGAAGGCCCATGAGTGAAAAGGAACATGTTTGGGTAATTGACGATGACCGGGCGATCCGCTGGGTGTTGGAACGGGCGCTCCGGCAGGCCGATATGGACGTTGCCAGTTTCGACAATGCGGCGGCGGCGCTGCATGCGTTGGAAGACGGCGTTCCGGATGTCATCATCAGCGATATCCGCATGCCCGGCATGGATGGAATCAAGATGCTCGAACGCATCAAGGCCGAACACCCGGACCTGCCGGTGATTATCATGACCGCTCATTCCGATCTGGACAGTGCGGTGTCCGCCTATCAGGGCGGCGCGTTTGAGTACATGCCCAAGCCCTTCGATGTCGATGAGGCGGTAGACCTGGTGCGCCGCGCCGTCGATCAGAGCCGCCGTAACCGCAGTGTGCAACCCGCCGAAAAAGAGATGCCCACGCCCGAGATTATTGGCGAGGCGCCAGCCATGCAGGAGGTGTTCCGCGCTATAGGCAGGCTTGCCAGGTCGAATATCACGGTATTGATCAATGGCGACTCAGGCACCGTCAAGGAGCTGGTGGCGCTCGCGCTGCATCGCCACAGCCCGCGCGCCAGCAAACCGTTTATCGCGCTTAACACGGCGGCGATCCCGCGTGACCTGCTGGAATCCGAGTTGTTCGGCCATGAGCGTGGCGCCTTTACGGGTGCGCAGAATATGCGTCGCGGCCGTTTCGAGCAGGCGGATGGCGGCACACTGTTCCTGGACGAGATCGGCGACATGCCGGCGGAATTGCAAACCCGCTTCCTGCGGGTGCTGGCGGATGGCGAGTTTTATCGGGTGGGCGGGCATACCCCCGTCAAAGTGGATGTGCGTATCATCGCCGCCACCCATCAGGATCTTGAACGGCGCGTCAAGGAGGGGCTGTTCCGCGAGGATCTGTTTCACCGCCTGAATGTGATCCGCATCCATATTCCGGCGTTGCGCGAACGGCGCACCGACATGCCGCTGCTGCTGCGCCATTTTCTCAACAGCGCCGCGCGGGAGCTTAATGTCGAGCCCAAAACCCTGCGTCCCGACGCCGAGGCCTACCTGTGCCGGCTCGACTGGCCGGGCAATGTCCGCCAGCTTGAAAACACCTGCCGCTGGCTGACGGTAATGGCCTCGGGCCGCGAAATCCACATGGAAGACCTGCCCCCCGAGCTGAAGCTCGACACCATCATTCCGCATGTCAATAGCGATGAATGGGAGCTTGCACTCAAGGCGTGGGCTGACCAGCGTCTGGCGAGTGGCGAAATTGGCGTGCTCAATCATTCCATGCCTGTTTTTGAACGCATTATGATTGAAACCGCACTCAAACACACCGGTGGCCGCCGCCAGGATGCCGCCAGGCTGCTGGGCTGGGGGCGTAATACCCTGACACGCAAGATCAAAGAACTGGGGATGGGGGAAGAGTAGGGTGAGTATATCCCCTCGCCCCGCTTGCGGGGAGAGGGCGAGGGAGAGGGGCTGTTGAATAATATGATGATTCTAAAGTTGTTTTTAATTTATTATCCCCCTTCCCACGTTGCGGGAAAGGAGGTGAAAATACACTGTTGAATTGGAAATGGAATAAGATATTGCACGCAAAACGTGAATTTACGAATAAGATGTGCTGATGTTCCACGTTGTCCTCTACCAGCCTGAAATACCGCCTAACACCGGGAATATTATTCGCCTGTGCGCGAATGCCGGGGCGGATTTGCATCTGATTCATCCGCTGGGTTTTCGTCTGGAAGACGCCAAGCTGCGGCGCGCGGGTCTTGATTACCATGAGTTCGCGCGCGTGGCGGAGCATGAAAGTTTCGATGCCTTTCTGGAGGCGGTTCGGCCCGCGCGGCTGCTGGCGTGTTCCACGCGGGGCAGGCAATGCTATGCGGATGTTGTTTTTCAGCCTGGTGACGCCCTGCTGTTCGGCCCGGAAACGCGCGGTTTGCCCGGTGAGTTGCTTGATACGCTGCCGCCTGAGCACCTATTGCGCATTCCTATGCAGCCCGGCAACCGCAGCCTGAACTTGTCGAACGCGGTCGCGGTTATCCTTTATGAGGCATGGCGGCAGCAGGGATTCGCCTAAGCGAACCCCCTCAAGAAGTGGCCGCGACGCGTTTCCAGCCAAGGAGATAGGGGTCCAGTAGCCAATATTTACCGTCCTTGTGCATCCACGTTATTTCCCGCGCGTAATTGGCTGGCCAGGGCTTGTTGAGGAAATTCTGTTCCGCCACCCGGATGATGCCCGCGGCCTCATCCACCTCCGTTATCACCGCGACATGGCCGGTATTGAGAAATTCCTTGGCGTAGATCAACAGATCACCCGGCTGCGGCGCGTCCGCCGAGCCATTGAGATAAGCCTGAAGCGGAATCTGAGTACCGTCCGCGACGCGCGTAACGGCAGTGATTTTGCCCCAAAGATCGGAGGCGGTATCGACATCGCCGTAGACCACGCCCTTGTTGTTCAGCAGCCAGCGCCGCGCGAACTCCACACACTGCCATTTGATTCCGGTAAAAGTGCCGTGTTCCTTGTTTGGCGCAAACACGAAACACTTTGCGCTGCAATTGGAATAGGCCGGTACTTGGCCTTTCGACACTCCCAGTAACGCACCAAAAGGCGTCACGCAATCGCTTCGGCAGCTCAGCGGCAACACCGCCTCGGTTTCTATCGGCGGCGCCACGGCAACAGGTGTGCTGCCCGGGCTGGCACAGGCGGCGAGCAAGACCGGAAAAATAATAGCAGCAATGAAACTCAACAGGGATTTTTGGGTTGATGTCATGTCCGGCTCCTTATTGCACGACTTTGTTACTTATATCCATCTTTTTGCGACAACACAAGAAGGCCGCATAGTACGCCATACGCATAATACGATGCTCAAGGTTTTGTGTGCCATGCCGTAAACAAAACAGGCTCGAGCGTGAACACGGATCGTTTTGTTACCCACTGCACTGGAAGCAGAGCGATGTGGCGAATCTGTGTCCCCGAAATGTGAAACGAGGCACCTGATGGCTGGTGGGCGGCCGCATGCCAAAAAGGCGATATTTCGGGTATCGACAATGAATGTCTAATCCAGACTTGTTATCTCACAATATGTACTTTTCGGCCAACAACTGACCCAGAACCCACCGGTTTTTTTGATGTTTTCCAATGTCGCATGTTGGCTGATTACGCAAGTGCTGGGGTTATCCCGGAAATGGCGGCTGGATGATGGCCGCTTAACCAGGTTTTCCGTTCCGCTGTGCCTTGCCCCCTATGCCATGCCGTTGGATTCTCTATCCTTATCCGATGGAATGCTCGAAATGAAATCAAAGCTCCGCTTGGCTTCATTATTGGTAACTACTCAGGTACCCCAAAATAGCGATGCAATTTCTGGTTTGAAAAATAGTTGGCATAAGCGATAATTCGGCGATGAATGATTTACCCATACTTGACCACCTCACTGTTGCCGAAAAAGACACGCTGATCCGCGAG
>JACPOZ010000053.1 GCA_016191235.1 Gammaproteobacteria bacterium | reverse complement strand
CAGCGGCAATCGCCTTGGAGTCCATTTCATAGGCACGCTGGGTTTCGATCATATTGACCAGCTCTTCCACAACATTGACATTGGAGCTTTCCACCGACCCCTGGGCCAAGGTACCCAACCCTGTAATACCCGGCGCACCTGTTTGTGGAGAGCCGCTGGAAGCAGACTCGCGGTATACATTCTGGCCAACCGGCTGCAGACCGACGGGGTTGATGAAATCCGCCAATTGGATGGACCCCACCTGCGTCGGCGCAGTTGAACCCGGCAACAGCACGCCCACCGTGCCATCGGAGCCCACCGTAATACTCTGTGCATTTTCAGGAATGCTGATCGCGGGTTGCACGACATAGCCGCTGGCGGTAACAAGTTGCCCTTGCGCATTCACCTGAAATGAACCATCACGCGTGTAGCCCAGCGTGCCATCCGGTGTCAACACCTGGAAAAAACCGCGCCCCTGTATCCCCATATCCAGGGGATTACCGGTTTGCACGATGTTGCCTTGCGTAAACAGTTTTTCCGTAGCCACCGTGCGCACGCCGGTACCAAGCATCAAGCCAGACGGCAATGCTGTCTCTTGAGTACTCTGCGCACCCACTTGGCGCACATTCTGGTAAAGAAGATCCTCGAACACCGCCCTGCCGCGCTTAAAGCCGGTGGTATTGACGTTGGCCAGGTTGTTGGAAATAACCGCCATGCGCGTCTGCTGTGCGTCGAGGCCGGTCTTGGCAATCCATAGTGCGGGATTCATTGCGTATTCCTTGTTTTTAAAATAAAAATTACTGGTTAAAGAGAAATCGTGAAAGGTTTCTAACCCATTCTCATCAATTGCGCCGAAGCGGCGTCGTTTTCCTGCGCGGCGCGCATCATCTTGATCTGCGTTTCGAACTGGCGCCCCAGCTCGATCATCCTCACCATCGCCTCTATGGCATTGACATTGCTCGATTCGAGTACGCCGCTGGCAAGCTGTACCGCCGCATCCGCCGCGGCGTTCTTCCCGTCCTTGACGCGCATCAGGCCATCCGTGCCTTTCTCCATCTGGCCCAGCGGTGGATTAACCAGCTTGATCCTGTCTACCACCGCCAATGCGTTCGCCGCCTGCCCTACGGGTCGGATCGAGATTGTGCCATCGGCGCCGATCTCCAGCTTCTCGAATGGCGGTACGGCAATCGGCCCGCCATTGCCCATCACCGGACGCCCCGCTCCGGTTTCCAGCTGGCCGTTGACCGTCACACGCAAATCACCGGCACGGGTGTATGCCTCACTGCCATCTGCGGCCTGCACAGCGATCCATCCCGCACCATTAACCGCGACATCAAGTTCACGTCCGGTGGTGGATAATGTCCCTGCAAGCAAATCCGTACCCGGCGTTTCCGTCTGCGCATACACCCGGCTGGGGTATCCTGGGCCATACACCGGCAGGCTGCGAAACGCCTCAAGGTCGGCACGAAATCCCGTGGTATTCACATTCGCCAGATTATTGGTATTCACCGCCTGCGCCAGCATGGTCTGCTTGGCACCGGACATTGCGACATAAAGCATGCGGTCCATGGTTATCGCTCGCGATTAACTATTTTTAACGGATATTGATAATGGTCTGGGTAATCGCATCTGCGGTGGTGATCACCTGTGCATTGGCCTGAAAGTTACGTTGTGCAGTAATCATGGTGACCAATTGTTCAGTGAGATCCACGTTCGATCCTTCCAGTGCGCCCGATTGAACCAGGCCCAGGCTGCCCCCGCCCGGTTGGCCAACCAGTGCCGCACCCGAATCAAAGGTCTCCGCCCAGGCGGTGTCGCCCAGTTGGCGCAACCCCTGAGGGTTGCTGAAATTGGCCAAGGCGACTTGACCCAACGCACGCGACTGGCCATTGGTATAACGTGACTGCACAACACCTGTGTCGCTGATATCAATCCCGCTCAGGCGACCCGTGGCAAAGCCATCCTGCGTAAGGGCGTTGACACCAAAAGGACTGCCGTACTGGGTGGTTTTGGAATAATTCACATCGAATGACATGTTCGCCGCGCCGGTCTGTGGATTAACCGGGGCGTAATCAACCGTCATCGCACCCGCCAGAGAAGGTGTGACCGACGTGATTCCACCGGTAGACGAAAAGGTCAGATTGGCGGGCTGCCCCGCCACATTGCCGTTCGGGACAACCTCAATCGGCGTACCCGCGCCGTTGGTCATCCATAGATGAGATTCGTACTCGTTGGCATTGCTTGTCTTGCGATAGTACATCGTACCGAGATTCGCGTTGCCCAGTGAATCGTAGAGAGTCACCGCCGTTGAATTGGTATAGCTCGTCGGATCGGTGCGATCAAACGCCGGCAAGGCTGGATAGGGTGCAAACGGTGTGGCATTGGCATTGAGATTGGCGGCCACAGTGACAGCCGTCGATGCGCGCGGCGAGATATCCGACGTACTTAACTGCAAGTCACCACGGGAACCGGTGATATTGCCATTCACATCGGCCTGATACGCCGTTAAACGCTGATTCTGGCTGTTGACTATATAGCCATCACGATCCACCTGGAACGCACCGGAGCGGGTGTAGGCCGGCACACCGTTGTCGTTCAGCACAAAGAATCCCTGCCCGTTAATGGCAAGATCGAGATTGTTGTTGGTAAAGCCTATATTTCCCTGGGTAAATTGCTGCGCCACCGCCGCCACGCGCGCACCGCTGCCGATGGCGTTCTGGGAAATGCCGAGGTTGCTTGTTGCATAAACGTCCGCAAATTCAGCACGCGATTTTTTGAATCCGGTCGTGCTGGCATTGGCAACGTTATTGCCTATGACTTTAAGTTCAGCTGATGCTGCGTTAATACCGCTTAAAGCAATACGAAATGGCATATCATTTATCCTCTTGTAAAAACCTGATCACATAATCTGCCGGACGCTGGACAACTCCAGCGGACCCAATCCAGTTACATTCAACGTCGGCCCCTGCGCCCCCCGTCCGAGCGTGACACTCTCAACCGTTGCAGCCATCAGCGTGTCAACAGCCGCCGTCTTGCCCTCCATCATCGCGCTGGCGCCGACCTTGTATTTTCCTGCCGGCGCAGTATCCCCGGCATCGGTCTTGCCATCCCACATGAAGCTGGCCAGCCCAGCAGGCTGCGGCCCCATCTCCAGGCGTCTGACCACCTGACCTGCCTGGTTATAGACCGACAGCGAAACACCCGAGGTGCTGGCAGGCAAATCCACCGCCCCGCTCAGATTGCCGCCTTGCGCCAGCACGCCCGCCTCGCCCGGCACCAGCACCGACCGCCCCACCAGCGCCGAAGCCTGTAACGCCTGGCTGGATTGCATTGCCGTTGCGAACTGGCTGAACGAAGTTTGCAATTCCTTAATACCCGTCACCGCACTAAACTGCGCCATCTGCCCCATGAACTCACCATTCTGCATAGGCTTCATAGGGTCCTGGTTCTTCAATTGGGTAACCATCAGCTTCAGAAACTCATCCTGGCCCAGGCGATTCTTGTTGGCCGCCTGTTCCGGCTTTTTCGTCAGACCCAGGCTTTCCAGCGTGCCGACATCAATATTTGTACTCATAACTATTCTCCTTGGACGAAGCCTTACTGGCCCAGTCTCAGCGTTGCCAGCAAAAGCTGTTTGGAGGAATTCATCACCTCCACATTGTTTTGATAAGAGCGGGAGGCGGAAATCATGTTGGCCATTTGCTCTACCACATTCACATTCGGCAGATAGATATAGCCCTGCGCATCCGCCAGCGGGTGGCCCGGCTCATAGCGGCTTTGCACCGGCGCATCGTTTTCCACCACACCCAAAACACGCACACTCGCCGCATCATCACCGGCCAGTTTATCCATCACTGCCGAAAAGACTGGTTCACGCGCCCTATACACCCCCGCCGCGTTGCCGCTGATACTCTCGGCATTGGCCAGATTGCTGGCCGTCACGTCAAGGCGCAACGACTGCGCGCTCATCCCCGAACCTGCAATATCAAATATTTTGAAAGAAGACATGGATTAATCCCCTCTGATGGCCGTCATCAGACCCTTGATGCGACCATTGAGAAAAGTGAGTGTGGCCTGATACTGAATCGCATTACGGGTAAACTCAGCCTGCTCTGTATCGGTATCCACCGTATTGCCATCCAGTGACGACTGATCCGGCACGCGGTACTTTACCGACCCCGACACCAGATCCAAACCAGAAGAAAGATGGGTCGCGTGGGTACGCACCATAACGGAAGCATCACTGCCAGATTGATCCCTGGCCTGATTCAGAGCCGCCTTGAAGTCGATATCCTTGGCCTTGTAATTCGGCGTATCCGCATTAGCCATATTGGCCGCCAGAACTTCTGCGCGGCGCGCACGCAAGGCAAGCGCCTGCGGATATATTCCTAATGCTTTGTCGAGATTGATTGCCATCGTTTGACTCCATCCTTACTGTACTTGCCAAGGATCAATGCAGAGTCTGTGCCAAAACTTAGATAAGATATTAAAACAATGGGTTACATTGAAAAGAGAGGAGGGGGTTCGTATCCGGCGGCAAGATTCTTCCGCCTTGCGGCAACCCTTGCAGGGGACAGACGTCCGCCCCTTGCCGGGGTGTTCACTTCTTCTTGAGGCGATACACCATTCCACCCTGGCAGCGAACGGTGTCAAAAGCATCCGAATAGCTCGATACGGATTCGGATGCGCCAAGAAACAGATAACCTTCCGGTGTCAGCACCTGAGCAAAACGCGCGATGATGTCCCGCTTTAAGTCGCTGGAAAAGTAGATCAGCACATTGCGGCAAAAAATTACGTCAAACTTGCCCAGTGCGGAATAATCCGTTTTCATCAGATTTAATTCCGCGAAAGTCACACGTTTGCGTATTTCATTTTTGACCTCCCACAGAGAACCTTTTGGGTCAAAAAATCGCTTCCTGCGTTCATCAGACATACCCCGCGCCAACGCCATGGAATCGTACAGCCCCGCCTTGGCGTCTTTGAGCATAGTGGGTGAGATATCAGTGGCGGATATCTGCACCCCTGCGGGAGAACTGCCCGGCTTACCGCTCAAATACTCCTGTGCCACGATACTGATGGAATAAGGTTCCTGCCCCGACGAACAAGCTGCTGACCAGATCCGCACCGGACGCGCGGACTTTCCCGCCAGCTCCGGCAGAATGTGTCCCTTGAGAATCTCGAAAGGCGATTGATCACGAAACCAGAGGGTTTCGTTGTGGGTGCGCTCAAGGCGAGGATCGGGTACTTGAGCAAAGTGCTCTAACAACGACAAAGCGGAAGACATAGGCAGCGCACACCAATCAATGGGTTAGGCTGCAATCATAATGTCAAGTCAATTTAGATGCGATAGCCCTGCGTTCCACGAGTTCACCTATTGACAGGATGCCCGCCTCCTCCAACAGGCGGTTAAGGCGGCTGATTACCAAATAGTGTTTGTTGTCGCCTAGCGTAATACCGCAGGCGGATTCAAGAAAGCCGCAAAAGGCTGCATACTCTTGAGGAGGGATGGTTTGGTTTGGCACGGGACTCCCTGTGACGCTTTGGCAATCTGTATACACGACACTCAAGCGGCCTGCATTCTCCCTGCATTGTACAACTTTATTCTCTTCAAGGCCGCCGCAGCAAGGTCATCCGCGCTGAATTTTGCGATAAACTCATCCGCACCGACTTTTTTCACCATTGCGTCATTGAATACGCCGCTTAATGATGAATGCAGCATGACATAGAGGCCGCGTAAACGCTCATCCTTGCGGATCTCGGTCGTCAACGTATAACCGTCCATTTCTGGCATTTCAATGTCGGAAATCACCAGGCTCAGGCGCTGCAAGAGAGGATCTTGCGTATCAGCCCATTTCTTCAACAACTCCAGCGCCTCACGGCCATCCGGCGCCAGGGTATATGAAATTTTAATCTGCTCAAGAGTGCGCTTGATCTGATTCCGCGCCACACTGGAATCATCCACAATCAACACATGCGGTTGTACGCCATGCTGTGCATCACTTTCTTCAGCCAAATCCTCAGAAATCGTCATGGAGCAGTGGATAATCTCGGCAAACACCTTCTCCACGTCAAGGATTTCGATCAATTGGTCATTGACCCGCGTCACCGCCGTCAGATAACTGCTGGAACCCGTGCCTTTGGGCGGCGCCAGCACCGACTCCCAGTTCATGTTGACAATACGATCCATACAGTCTACCAGTAGCCCCTGAACCGAGCGGTTATATTCCGTGACAATCACATAGCCACGCGCCGGGGCTACCATTGGCGCCTGGCCTATAGCCATGGATAGATCAATCACAGGGATGGTTTTTCCGCGTATGGTGGCAACACCGCAAATTGAAGGATGGGCTTTGGGCAAATGCGCCAGCGGCGGACATTGAATAACTTCACGCACCTTAAAAACATTGATACCAAAGCGTTGCGTGCCATTCAGACTGAACAACAACAACTCCAGCCGATTCTGCCCCACCATCTGGGTTCGTTTGTCCACATCATCCAATACACTTGCCATGCCATTCTCCTTAAGAACGTCATTTATTCATTTATTGATATGCGAAGTATCGGCACGGCAACTCGATACTTAACCCGGATATTTCATAAATTACAGGGCGCCATTCTCAAATTCCGATTGGCTCATATTTTGCTTACTCAAGGACATGTCATACCGTACAGTTCTTTTGATAGTTATTTTTTTCGCAGCATTCACATCACTGCCACAGCAAGCTCATGCCGAAACGTATCAATCCCACGATTCGCTGCGCGAAACCGCCAAAGCTTTCGTGCTGCAACAAATTCAGAGTCCGCCTACAGTGCCATATGTGGAGGTTGGCGCACTGGACGCTCGCTTACGCCTGCCGGAGTGCGCGGACAAACCGGAAGCATTCCTGCCGCCCGGCAGCCGTATCCTGGGTTCATCCAGCGTTGGGATACGTTGCCATAGCCCGAAGCCCTGGTCATTATATGTACCGATCACCGTCAAAATTTTTGCGCCAGTCTTGGTCGCCAGCCACGCCATGAACCGTGGTAGCCAGATAACCGCCCAGGATTTCCAGTCCGCCGAACTGAATATTGCCGCCCTTTCCGGCGGTTACCTGAGCATGCCCGAGAAAATCCTCGGCATGACCGTGAAGCACCCCATAGACGCCGGTGCTGCATATACTCCCGCCATGCTGGAGGCCCCGAACATGGTCCGCCGGGGAAAACAGGTCACCATTCTCGCGGAAATCGCAGGAATCGAGGTACGCATGGCCGGCAAGGCGCTCATGGACGGCAGCGCCGGGGCATTAATCCAGGTCCGCAATCTCGCATCACAACGAGTTATTGAGGGAACGGTAATTGCTGAGGGAATAGTTAAGGTGACGGGGAATTGACCATCTTATTTGCTGTGCATGTACTTTTTATTTAAAGTAATCACTGAATTTGCCGCTATCCTATGCACAGCATCTGAAGAGGTATAGAACATGCCCATTGAAATCACCGGAAAACCACCCGTAAATGTAACTCTATCCACCACTGTCGAAACGCCTGCAGTCCGCCAGCCCAATGCGGCACAGCGGGAGACCGGCAAATCCTCCACGGTGGATACTGTCAGCTTTACGGACACCGCCGCACGGCTGCGTGGCCTGGAAAAGACCCTGTCCGCTCTGCCCGTGGTCGATATTCGCCGCGTCGAAGGCGTCAAGCAAGCCATCGCCAGCGGCACATTTGAGATTAACCCTATGCGCGTGGCCGATAAACTCTTGAGCTTCGAAAACTCACTGCACCTCCGCCGCGCCGCGTAAATCTAAGGAGATGTAAATGGTCGAGGCGGAACATCAACAGCTAATCAGCGCGTTGTTTGAGCATGAAATAAACGCCGCCTCGGCTCTGCTTGATACCTTGCGGCAAGAACATGCCGCCCTTGCCGGCAACGACATACCTGCCATCGAGCAGGCCGTTGCCGGCAAACTACCCTTGGCCTCCCGGCTGGACATGCTGATCAAACAGCATGAAGTGATACTGCGCGCAGCAGGCTACTCCACCAGCCCGGCAGACATCGAAAACTATATTCGTGACCATGACCCGCATGGCGTCCACTGCCTTAACTTCACCTGGGAGAAGCTTCGCGCGCTAAGCGCCGCGTGCCGGCACCAGAATCAGGTCAACGGCGCGGTCATCGCCATCAACCGCCTCAATGTACAACGGGCGCTCTCTATCTTGCGCGGCCATCCTCCTGAAAGCGAGAGTTGCTACAGCGCCACTGGCGCTACGCAACCCAAATCCCGCGCACAATCACTGGGACGGGCATAAGAGCCTATCCTTGCTTTATTATTAGCGGGAGAATCATGGACAGAATCACTCTTGCCCCCTTCATTCTGGGCCTTTTAAAGCGCATCCAAAATCAGCGCGCAATGCTCACTATCACCCTGCCCGGCTCAGACAAGAACTACAACAGCGCCGTACTTGAAATAAACGAAGAGCAAGCGTATCTCGTCATAGATGAACTTAGCCCGGAAAGCGGCCACCCCTTGCTCCTAGATATCAAAGAATTGCGCGCACGGACACGTGTGGAAGGCGCCAGAATCAGTTTTTCCACCACACTGATCGACGCCGGCCGCGAATCCGGCATTGCCTATTACAACCTGGCACTGCCCACAGAGATCGACTACCTGCAACAACGCGCTTCTTACCGCGTTAAAACAGCGATTGCGCAACCCATTCCAATAACTCTTCTCCATGCGGAAGGCCAGACAATAAAAGGGGAGCTGCAAGACCTTTCCATAGGCGGCCTTTCCATCAGGATCGCACATAAGCAACTGCCCGCCACACTCAAAACCACCGACACCCTGCGCTGCTGCTTTCGCTTAACGCAGGATGAAGAGGTAACATGCACTCTGGAAATCCGCTCCATCCACAGCAAGGATAACAACACCCCTGTCCGCCTCGGTTGCCGCTTCATCAATCTACCGGCACCACAACAGAAAATCATCCAGCGCTATATCATCGCCCTGGAACGGGAGCAGATCAAAAAAATGCCCAAGGGTAGATAGCCTCTAGCGTATCCCAATGGTACAATGCCGCATAATTTTAGATGTCCGGCTTTTAATCATTAAAACCCAACCCACTTTTGGGGCCGTAGCTCAGCTGGGAGAGCGTCGCGTTCGCAATGCGAAGGTCGGGAGTTCGATCCTCCTCGGCTCCACCAATCCCGCCCAAGCCGGGGCATCATTGACTCCTTTCTTCCACGCCCCGGTAGCTCAGCTGGATAGAGCATCCCCCTCCTAAGGGGAAGGTCGTACGTTCAAATCGTATCCGGGGCACCAATAATCCTGGCAATCTGCAGCATAAAAACGCACCACGCTCCCACTTTTTCAGCAGATTCGCACCAAATGCTTGTTACCATCGCCAAGAAGGCTACACATGGGACAAGGTGTCGGCTGACCTCAGTCTTCATGCGGTAATGCTTTGACGAGCACTGCGCACATCGGCCGAAACTTCCCGATCGGGAATATTTTGGCCGATAGCGGCCCAGCAACCGGAATGTTTACCGATCGGTAAAAACGACTTGCACTGTGCTTGGTTTTGTATAATAATTTCCCGAACGGGAAACTTTATGACTAGCATCCATACCACTCAACAACTAGGCGAAGCGCTGCGAACGGCCCGCAAGCAGCTGGGATTGACACAGTCTCAGCTGGCGCTGGCAGCTGGAGTCGGTCTGCGCTTTATTGTCGACCTGGAAGCGGGCAAGCCCACGCTGCGACTGGAAAACGTCCTGCGGGTCATTGAGGCTCTGGGCGGCGAGATCATGCTAATCGGCCTGCCGACGCACCCCACTGCAAGCGGAGGGGGTAACCCTGGTGCATGAGCTTGAAGTCTGGTTGTTTGCCGACCGCGTCGGCACCCTGGCATTGGTCGAGGGGCGTCTCAACTTCCGGTATGCGACCCAGTGGCTACAAGAACCGAACGCGGTGGCGTTGTCGTACTCGCTCCCTTTGCAGGCCGAGTCCTTCGATGATCACAAGGCACGACCGTTTTTCGCCGGTCTGCTGCCCGAGGGCCATCTGCGCCGCCTGATCGCGCAGCAGTTTCAGGTGTCCGGGCAGAACGATTTTGCCCTGCTGGATCATATTGGTGGCGAGTGTGCCGGGGCGGTTACTTTTTTGGAGCCAGGGCAACCTCTGCGTCTTCCTGCTGAGGGCGTTGATGTTCAATGGCTGAGCGATGAAGAAGTCATCGCCATTCTGGGTGAGCTTCCCCGCCGTCCGATGCTGGCAGGCAAGGATGGCCTGCGCCTCTCGCTGGCCGGCGCCCAGGACAAATTGCCGGTGGTCGTCGATGGAGACCGGATCGGCCTACCCCGCAATGGCACGCCCAGCACGCACATCCTCAAACCGCCAATTCATGCGGTCGAAGGCAGCGTGGTGAATGAGGGCTTCTGCCTGGCACTGGCCGATGCCATTCAGCTTAAGCCTGCGCGCTCCCGGGTTCACACCATCGGTGACTGCCGGTTTCTGTTGGTCGAACGCTACGACCGGGCAGCCGATCCCCAGGGGCGCATTCAGCGGCTGCATCAGGAAGATTTCTGCCAAGCGCTGGGCGTGGTGCCCGAGATGAAATACCAGAACGAGGGCGGCCCCGATCTTGCGCGGTGCTTTGACCTGGTTCGACGTGTCACCCGGCCCAGCGCACCACACGTATTGCGCCTGCTCGATTACGTAATCTTCAATACGTTGATTGGCAATCACGACGCCCACGCCAAGAACTTCTCCTTGCTCTACGCAGACAAGAAACCGGTGCTGGCCCCGCTCTATGACACGCTCTCGACGGCGGTGTACCCGAGCCTGACGACCAAGATGGCGATGAAGATCGGCAGCAAGTACAAGTTCAGCGAAGTGCAGGTGCGGCACTGGGATCAGTTTGCACAGGGCGCTGGCCTCGCCAAGGCGCAGACCCGCAAACGCATCCTGGAACTGGCGAGACGACTGCCGTTAGCCGCGCGCCAGCTACAGGCAGCACCGGGCAGCGGTTTTGCCGGCAATGCCCTGATCGAGGAAATCATCGCCCTGATTGAACAACGCGCGGCGCTGACAATACGGAGGCTGACCAAACCCACCACCGGCCTCGATCTGTCCGAGGCGTAATTGCTCGAAGCACTTCGACGGACGCGGGAAGATGGCGGTCGCCTCGGCAATCCCACGCATTTCCTCGCCCACCCCTAGTATGGTGTTGCAAGCTATCTGGAACTTATGCGCACAGCCAGCAACGCATGGTAGGTCGGGCTTCAACCCGACATGTCGGGCTAAAGCCCGACCTACAAGGGTTTGCGCATAAGTACCGTCAAGAACGATGCGCTACACTAGGTAGCATCTCCTTCCCTGATTTTCCTGCTGCTCTCTTTGCTCCATCTACGGGTAAACCCTGATCTATCTACGTGTAGCATCTGATTTTATGGATGAAATATCCAATAGTTGGTTTGTAATAATTTTGTCACAATTCAGTCACATTATTGCAACGCTTAATCTGTATTAGAGCTTAATCAACTGATATTTCATGAAAATTCATCTACTAAAGCCTAGGTTGAAAATGCAGCCAGTGACGAAGTGTGAAATACAAATGTCATAAATCGCCATGGAGAGGTAATTAAAATGATCATGCCACAAGGAGTGAGCACATTGCCAACCACGGAGCATCTCGGTTGGCCATTTCAGCGGCATTACCGGCTGATAGCCGTTAGTCTGGCAGCGGTGGCGATCACAATCGCTATCTGGTTCGGGCTGCCTGAACTCAAAATGGAGGCACGTCTTGCTTTCATTACTTTCAGTCTGGCGCTTATCGGATGGTGTTTTACCACGATCAACGATACCTACATCGCATTGGTCGCGGCGATAATTCCCAGCGTGATAGGTGCTGGTGCGCCCAACGAATTTTTTGAAGCATTGGGTGATTCCATGATCTGGCTGCTGTTCGCGGCATTTATTATCGCGGCAGCAGTGAATGCATCAGGTCTCTCTCGCCGTTTGACGATGGCGGTGGCCGTTCGAGCGCATTCTATACATCAATTGTTTTATGCGCTGACCGCCGCGATTATCGCCACAGCGTTCGTCATTCCTTCCACATCAGGCCGTGCGGCGCTGATGCTGCCGATTTTCATTGCGCTGAGCACCACGATCGGCGACGCGCGCATCACCAAGGCGTTGGCGCTGCTTTTTCCCACAGTGATTTTGCTGTCGGCGGTCGCATCACTGATTGGTGCGGGCGCCCATCTGGTGACCGCCGATATCCTGCTGCACATGACCGGGCAGCGCATTGGCTTTTGGGAATGGATGGTATGGGGACTGCCATTTGCGCTGGTGAGTTGTTTCATTTCGACGTGGCTGATCTTGCGCCTGTTCTTGAACAAGGAAGAACGTCATAAGCCCTTGCAATTCAGTGTGGCGCAATTTGAAAAGCAGAACGATGGTTCTGATTCAAAAGTATTTTCCAGGCAGGAGCGCACCATGTTGATACTGGTGGTGGCTCTGGTCACGTTGTGGGCCACGGAACCGCTGCACGGCATCAATAATACCATCGTCGCCATCGTGGGGGCCTTGCTTGCGACGGCGCCACGGTTTGGCGTGTTTTCGTTCATGGAAGGGGTCAAGAAGGTTGAGTGGAGCTTGCTGATCTTCCTGGCGGCGACCATGGAGATAGGTGAGTCCTTGATCGAGTCGGGTGGCGCCAAATGGCTGGTGGATCACCTCTTCACGACGATGCAGGATGGACCCGCATCCTCCGCATGGTTTGTGGTTTCTGTCATCACGGCGGTTTCATTGCTCTCGCATCTGCTTATCAATTCGCGCACCGCACGTTCCTCGGTGCTCATTCCGATGGTGGTTTTGCTCGGCCTATCGCTGGGATATCAGCCAGCGGGACTGGCGTTCATATCCACGGTGGCGGCGGGTTTTTGCCTGACGCTGATGGTCAGCGCAAAACCCGTATCCATGTTTGGCCAGATCGAGACGCCCACCTATAGCGCGCAGGATCTGCTGCGCCTGAGCAGTGTTCTGCTGCCGGTGCATTTCATATTGCTCCTCGCATTCGCCTTCTTTGTTTGGCCTTACCTTGGTCTGGAATTTCTGCCCGATCCGTCTTCGGTTCAGAAAATACCGGTATGGACGGAAGGGTCGCTTTCACCCACGCAAGTGTCGGCTGTCGTTGTTGTTGCGCATGACAATTGATCATCAGGAGGATCTGTTTATGAAATTGAACGTGTTGATAGCACCCTCTGGCTTTAAAGAGAGTCTGGGTGCCGATGAAGTGACGGACTGCATCGCTGCCGGCGTGCTGCGGGTGTTGCCCGAAGCCAGGATCATGAAAGCCCCCTTGGTGGATGGCGGCGAAGGCTTTACCAAGGCGTTGGTCGCGGCCACGGGCGGAACGCTGCACGACGTTGTAGTCACTGGCCCGGTCGGGCAGCCTGTGCAGTCACACTTTGGTTTTCTTGGCGGGCAGGGTCCCAAAACCGCCGTGCTGGAGATGGCTGCTGCCGCCGGGTTGCGCCTGGTGCCGCATGAGTGCCGTGATCCTTTGGTCACCACCACATTTGGTGTGGGCGAGCTGATCAAAGCTGCGCTTGATGCCGGCGCGGAACGCGTGCTGATCGGCTGTGGAGATTCCGGAACCAACGACGGCGGCGCAGGCATGGCGCAGGCGCTCGGCATACGTCTGCTGGACAACACCGGCAAGGAGATCGGCCGGGGCGGTGGTGCGCTGGCCAAACTGTCGCGGATTGATCTTTCGGGCCATGATCCGCGCCTTGATCAGGTACGCATCGATGTGGCGTGCAACTGGCACAACGTGTTGTGTGGCCCTAATGGAGTGGCGCGCGTCTTCGGCCCGCAAAAGGGCGCCTCGCCGGAGACCGTCGAACGGCTCGCCGCAGCGCTCGATCGTTATGCCGGGGTACTCAAGGATGCGACAGGAATCGATGTGCGCGGTATGCCAGGTGGAGGTGCCTCCGGTGGTTTGGGTGCGGGATTATGTGCCTTGCTCGGTGCACGATTACACCCGCGTTATGAGATTGTGATGCAATACCTGGAACTCGATAGCCTGCTGGCTCAGGCCGATGTGGTGTTTACCGCAGAGGGAGCCATTGATTTTCAAACCCCGCGCGGAAAAATTCCCGCCGAGGTCGCGCGCCGCGCCAAGAAATACGGATTGCCAGTGATTACCCTGGCGGGAACTATTGGCAAAAATGCTTGTGTCAATCTGGAATGCGGTATTGATGCTTATTCGAGCATTATGGAGGCCCCCTGCACCCTTGCCGAGGCCATCGAAGATGCCCCACGTCTTCTGGAAGAGACGGCGGAGCGGGTCATGCGCATGATTCTGATAGGTACGCACCTGGAACCCAAGACCGCTTTTTTGCCGCACCATGCAACTACGCTCCAACTGGCGATAGCGTAAAAACGGTGGTGTCTGTATGCCAGCCGCAAGATCACGGGCAGAGCCACGAAATCATCACGAAATGGAGGAGTAAACACATGAACGGAGACATCATCGACAAGAAAGAATCCCAGAGACACTTGGGTTTTATACACCGAATCGCAGAGGCCAGCGGCGTGCCGGACGAGGAAGTGGAAAAAATTTATAACGCTGAATTAGAGAAGCTTAAGGATGGAGCACGCGTACGCAACTTTCTTCCGGTGCTTGCAGGCAGAAAGACGAGGGAAATCCTGCGGCAGCTTAACTATGCCAATCGCCGCTTTTATACATAGTCTATGCAGGCTGGGTTAGTGATGCGAATGCATCGCGTAACCCGCCAATCCGTCGCGCAGCGACTTCTCCTGTTTGTTTAAGGAGCGCCTGACGGCGCGGAGTGGCGGGTTACGCTGCGCTAATCCGCCCTACATCTTCAAGCATGAGGTTTTATCAACGCGGCTTTCGGTAAAAACACAAAAATTGCTCGTTTTTAATCACCTTCAAGGAGAATGATTTTGATATCGGAATTGACTCAAATCCCCCTAGTCGACCTGTTTGCCAGGTTCAGCATTGACATCGTCGCCATGCTGCTATTGATTTTCGGCATGTATTACAGGCGCTACAGTGACAAAGAATTGGTCACTGCGGCCGCATTGTTCAATGTCTTTGTTTTTGCGGTGCTCACGGTACTGTCGAGCGTGGAGTTCAGTCTGGCCGCCGGATTTGGGCTGTTCGCGATTCTCGCCTTGTTTACGCTGCGTTCGGAACAGATCACCAAGATCGAGATTACCTATTTCTTCGGCAGCGTAGCCATCGCCGTTATCTGCTCGGTACACGGCACAACGATTCCGTTTGTCGCTGCCGTCACTGCGCTCGTGCTGCTCGGCGCTTACATCATCGACCACCCAAGAATTCTGAGTTCGGTCGATGGCATCAAGATCACGCTCGACAAAATTGATGCTCACGCGTTATCCGACCCGACGCTCATGCGCACCAATCTTTCCGAACGTCTCGGCGTTGATGTGATGTATTACCAGATCATCTCGTTCGACTACGTCAATGACATGGCGCGCATCAATGTTTATTATCGCAAACGTTGAGGATTATCTTATGATTTCCGTCAAAAATTCCAATGCATCCATAATTAAATTACCGTCCATACAGGGTGGTAGCACCAATACCTTGAAGTCGCCGGGTTCCGGCTTCGCCAAGAAATGGCTCGTCAATCCATTCCGCCCGATAGGCCTCAAGCAATTAAATGCCAAGGCGGCAATGCTAGAACGGCTCGACAACAAATACGTGGTTCGTGAAACGGTGTTACGTCAAGCCGTTACCGAACTGGTCAACCATTTCGACATACTGGAAATCGACGGAAAGCGAAGTTTCACCTATGAAACATACTATTTCGACGATGATAAAAACACCAGTTACTTCGACCACCATCAGGGGCGCCGCCAGCGCTTCAAAGTGCGCGTGCGAAAATATACAGATGCACAAATATGCTTTGTTGAAATAAAGCTCAAGGACAAACGCGGCATCACCGTCAAGAAGAGGATGGACTATACAGTCGACAAATACGGCGTACTGGACGAAGAAGCCTGGGAACATATTCATTCCGAATACCGCAATCTCTATGGGCGCGATTTTGATTATGCGCTCACACCCGCAATTGAAGTTCGTTACCAGAGAGTTACGTTGGTAGCAAAAGACGGGGGTGAACGCATGACGATTGATTTTGGCCTGTCATTTTCAGGGGCTGATAGATCATACTCCATTGACGAAAATACATTCGTCGTCGAAACAAAATCCGCTAACGGCAACGGAATCGCAGACAAAATATTGCGGGGATTGCACCAGCATCCAACCAGGCGTTGTTCGAAATATTGCGTTGGAATGGCCGTTCTTCAGCAAGTACAAAAGCACAACAAATTTCTTCCTGCACTCCGGAAGTTGAGTGCCAACCAGAACTCACAATGAGGCGATGCGATGGCTTTCGATAATTCGTCTGTGATTGGTAACGATGTAAATTTAGCTAAAATATAAATCCCTGAATGGAGAGAAATCATGAAGCGCTCAATTTCTATACTGGCTGCTTTCGTAATTGCAAGCGGCCTTCTTTCGACAACAAACAGCGCGGCAAAAACGCCGCGTCTAATAGAGAACAGTCAATTCCCTATCGCTCCGGAGAAATTCAATGACATTCGGATCAATGAGCTTTCCGGACTGGCGTGGGATGAAGACGAAAAGCTGTTGTATGCGGTTTCCGACAAGGGTAAAATTTTTCATTTCCGCTTGAAGCTGGAAGGAAAAGAGGTTACGGCAATTGAGCCGGTTTATGCGGCCCCTCTAGGCGGCAATGAAGAAAAAGCTTCGCACCAACGTCTTGATGCAGAAGGGCTGACGGTTTTAAACGCCAACAATGGCAAATCGAACGATACCGAACTGGTTGTCGTTGTGGAAGGAGTCGCTCCACGCATCATTCGCTTCAATCCGGCAGGGGCAATGCTGGGAGAGATTCCGGCACCACCGCCGCTCGACGAGCCAGGCAATTATCGTGGGTCGAACAAGGCGCTGGAATCGGTCACTTATGATGCAAAGCATGGGTTGATTACGGCACCTGAATTGCCTCTGGCGAATCGGCCGAAAGACCTGCACACGGTATACGCCAAAGATCGGCATTGGTCATTTGCCGCGCATCCTGTCAAAGATAGCCGCCTCAAGGCGTTGGAAATGCTGCCAGACGGCAACCTGCTTGTGCTGGAACGTTCATTCACGGGGGCGACCAAACCGCTGGTGGTGAGTCTGCGTTACGTAAATCTTGCGGCTTGTTCCGTGGATGGGGTATGTGCTGCCGAAGATCTGGCCGTATTTTCCGAGGGCCTCGACAATTTTGAAGGATTGACACATATTGGCAATCATCGATTCTTGATTGTCAGTGACCACGGCAAGAAAGACGTACAGCACACAACCTTCATGCTGTTTACCCTTCAGTATTAACCTGAAAACGGCAGTTGGACGGGGTGGAGTGTACGATTTTCGGGGTGCAGGGCAAGGCGCAACGACGCGGAATGGTTGTTCCATTCCAAGGAGTTGCAACGCTGTCATGCGCACTGAAAACCGTGCAATCCACCCCGTAGCGGCCCCACCAAACAGGTGAACGCGCAGGATGTGATAAAGCTCATTAAATACATATCGCTAGTCATCCAGAGTAGCGGTCAACCGCCGTTTTCAGGTTTAAACACAACCTTCGAAAGAGACCCCACAGGCTACACAGGGGGCGTCGCACGCGCTTCGCCTATCTTCCCCCGTGTGCCTGTTTTGAGTAACTTCTATATCTAACGGAAAATATGGACTTAGCCCGCTTTCAACACAGGCATGGTTGAGATGAGGTTATCCATCATTGCCTGGGCAATTTCGGCGCTTTCCAGTTGTGTCAGAGTTAGTACGGGTAACCCTGTCGCAGCGTGGATCTCGCGTATCGCCAAGGGAGAAAGTGTCAGCAGGCCACTGACACCGATCACCGGCGCTTGGTGCTGCCGTAGCCATTCCACACCCGCCGCACCACCCATCGCATCGCTGGCAGCGAAAAGCACGCCGTCGATGTTCGCCAGGAAGCTGTGAGAACTCATCAAGTGGCCGGTTTCCTGCTGGAACAGACCATCGGCGATTTCCAGTACGATCACGTCCACGCCGTGGCGACCGAGTTCGTGAATGAGTTGACCGGTAACCTTTTCCACTTTATCGCTGGATAGGAGATAGGTGGAGGGAACACCTGCGTCAATGAAATCGAGCACCTGCGTGGCACCGGCATCACGCATCAACCAGGTGTCTCTGCCCGAACCGGTGCCGGTGATCTTGGCAGCGCCCACCTTGAGACCTGCCCGAACCAGGCCCTTGATGAGATAGGCGGCCGTGGTGGTCTTGCCCGCGTTCATGGACGTGCCGACAATCGCGATAGTGGGTGGAGGATTGGCGTGGTAGGCGCCTCGGGGTAATGCCCAATCGGCCAGGTTGAGCACCTGACTGTTGCGGTCACCGATCAATCCGAGAGGGGTGATGGCGGTGGGGTGGCCGGTCTTGCCGTAACGGTGAACGACCTGGGAGGCAATTCCGCCCGAAGCGGCCAGATGACATGGGCCGAGATGGTCAGGTACCACAGATTCGTATTGGTCTGGGGCGTAACGATTGCCGTACACGACGGTGATGAGATCTCCGGCAAAGAGCTGCGAGCGGCGGCCATCGGCGAGTTCCAGGCATTTGTGCTGGCCTACCTTATCCACACGCGCCAGCACCAGATCACCGGGACGGGGCACAGTATCGCAGCGTAAGGTTACCATCGCCTCGCGGGGTAGACGGCGCGTGGTGTAAGCGCTTTTGATCAGAGTGTTGTCTTTAGGGAATAACTGTGTAACGTCATCGTGTTCCATGTCTGTTTACTCCATGTTGACGCGCCAGCGGCGCTAGGTTGATGATTGTGTTTTTTCAGATTACTGCTGGTTGCGCGTGCTTGCTCATAAGCAGGGGGGGCGCTGCACCACCCCCCTGTGTGACATTTACATCACAGCCCCGCGCACTGATCCTCCTTGCTCGGTGAGAGATTGCCGCTGCCGGTGGGTGCGGGGATGTTCTCCTTGCACTGCATATTGCCGTTCATGCGGTTGTTGACGAAGCTCGCACCGCCCACGTTCTGGAAAGCCTGCAGGCTGCCGTCGATGGTGTTGCCGGTTGCTGAAATGGCGGAGGTATTGGACTTGAACTGCAAGTCGCCCTTGATGCGGTTCCGGTCGATGTTAGCCCCACCCCCCTGCACAAGCTGCACCGAGCCGCCCACGGTGGAGCCATTCAAACGGACGGAGGCGGCGCCCTCAGCCTGCAGATTGCCGTTGATCGAGACGCTGGTGGACCGCAAGCTGGCACCACGGCCGACCACCACGCTGCCATTCATGCGCGTGCGATCAAGCACGCAACTCGCGCCGTCGGGCACGAACACATTGTCCAGCGCAACCGGACCCACCGTGCCTGTGCAACGGAACTCCTCGGCCAAGACCGGTGTGGCAGCCAGCATCGCGCCAGTAGCGAGGGTGCCTATCAAAAATACTCTTGGAAATGCTCTTGTTTTCATGTCTACGACTCCTAATGGGTTGAAAGTAGAATCCATGCTTAGCTTATTCGGTTGCCTTCAGACCCGCATACTCGCTACATCTAGTGCGATTGGGAGCCAACCGGATAAGCATGGAATGTACTGTAGATACTTTTCACTGCGATGATAATTGGGACGTATCCGCAGCAGAGTCAGGGTTTACCTTTATGGAGCAGCACCATCTCCACCAGTTTTGACAAAGTACTTGCCTGCATTTTTTCCATGATTTTGGCGCGATGCACCTCGACGGTTTTAATGCTGATGTTGAGATTGGCGGCGACTTGCTTATTGAGCTGGCCTGCCACGACATGCTCCATCACCTCCTGTTCCCTTGGCGTGAGCAAAGCAATGCGAGCGGCGACGATTTCGCGTTCAACGTTGCCGAGGCGTGTTTCGGCATCCTTGTCGAGAGACTGCTGGATGCGGTCGAGCAATACCTGATCGTTGAAGGGTTTCTCGATGAAATCAACAGCCCCGGTTTTCATCGCCCGCACGGCCATGGCGACATCTCCGTGCCCGGTAATGACGATGATCGGGACAGGGGCGTGCCTGGTGGCGAGTTTCTCTTGCAGCTCCAGGCCGCTCATGCCCGGCATGCGCACGTCCAATACGAGGCAACCCGGCCTGACGGGATCATAATTGGCGAAATCCTACCGACTCGATCAGCCAGCGCAGTGAAGTGCGCATGGCCGGATCATCGTCGACAATAAAGACTGTGGGTTCATGGTTCACAAGATATGTCCTTCATGGCGAGAGGGAATTTCATATGGAATGTTAAGCCGCAATCGGGATTCCGGGTAGCCCAGAGATGTCCACCCTGGGAATCAAGAATCGAGCTGGAAATGGCCAGGCCCATTCCCATCCCTTCCGGTTTGCTGGTAAAGAAGGCATCGAAGATGCGTTGCAGATCCTCTTCATCAAGACCGGGTCCTGTGTCGCGCACAGCAATTTCGGCGTAATGTTCATCGGTACGCGAACTGGAAATATCAATCTCGCGGCGTGTGGAGTTGCCACCAGCAATGGCCTCTATGGCGTTGATGATAAGGTTCCATAGCGCTTGGTTGACTTGGATTCTGTCGGCAACTATCGGCAGGGCTTCGCTGGTGAGTACCAGGTTCATACTGATGTTGTGTCGTTTTGCTTCGAAAGCGGCTATAACAGTTACATCATGGATGATCTGGCTGATATCCACGAGTGTTCGCTCTGGCTCCACTCCGCGCGAAAAATTACGGATGCGCCGGATGATTTTTGCTGCTCTTTCGGCCTGAGCACCGATTTGTTCCAGCGCCTCGCTCAGTTCTGTCTTGTCAATTTTCCCGGATGCCAGGCGCCGCTCGCATCCCCGCGCATAGTTAACAATGGCGGATAGCGGACTGTTGATTTCATGGGCAATGCTGGTAGCCATTTCGCTGACCGTGCTGAGGCGCAGCACATGTGCGAGTTGAGACTGATGCTGGCGCGCCTTTTCTTCCGCCAACGTGCGTTCGCTACTTTCGATGGATAGCTCTCTGTTTTTGCTCTCCAGCGCTGACTGGATCACAAGCAAGTCATGCCGTTGCGATACCAGATTCGCAGCCATTTTATTGAAGCAATCCGCCAGCTCTGAAAATTCATCCGCGCTATTATGAGTGATGCGGTGACTGAGGTCACCGGCGCTGATCGCCAAGGTACCCTGTATGAGTTTTTTCACGGGTTTGGTGATGGCGCGCACCATGAACCAGCCTATCAACATGGTCAAGACCAGAGTGAAAATCGACGTTGCTATTGCCAGCATGATCAAGCGTTCACCGAGCGTGACAAGCATGGCGTCCACTTCATCGACTTCGTGTTTTTCACCTTGCACCAATTGATAGAGCAAAGCTTTTAATCGCCCTTCAAACTTTAGCTCCGTGGTCTTTTTCAAAAACAGTAGCGCCTGTTCTTGGTACCCTGCGCTGTACAGTAGTAAAGCCTGATTAGCATAAGGAATCTCTGATTTATTCCCAATTTTTGCGATAATACGCACATCATTACTTGATCACGCACGGAGAGCAACAGATGCGCCAACAAACCTTCGCCGAAACATCCTTTGAACGGTATCGCAAGACGACGCGCCGCGAGGTATTTCTTGCCGAAATGGACAAGGTAGTGCCCTGGGCCGAACTGTGCGCGTTGATTGAGCCAGTATATCCCAAGGCCGAGGGTGCAGGCCGTCCCCCGATAGGGTTGGAGCGCATGCTGCGGATCTACTTCGTACAGCAGTGGTTCAACCTGTCCGATCCGGCGGTGGAAGAAGCGCTGTACGACTCGCGGGCAATGCGGGGTTTCGTAGGCGTCGATCTGGGGCGTGAGCCGGTGCCGGATGAGACCACGGTGTGCAAGTTCCGGCATCTGCTGGAGGCGCACAATCTGGGTACGCGGTTGTTTGCCAAGGTCGGTGAGTACCTGCAAGCGCGCGGCTTGAAGATCAGCACCGGGACGATGGTGGACGCGACGATCATCGCCGCGCCGAGCTCGACCAAGAACCAGAGCAAGGAGCGCGATCCCGAGATGGACTCGACCCGGAAAGGCAACCAGTGGCACTTTGGCATGAAGGCGCACATCGGCGCCGACAGCAAGACCAAGCTCATCCACACCGTGGTGGCCACACCGGCCAACGTCCATGACAGCCAAGTGCTGGGGGAGCTGCTGCATGGTGATGAGACGCGGGTGTGGGGCGACTCGGCCTATACCGGTCAACGCGAGGTGATACGCCGCTGTGCATCACAGGCCAAGGACTATACGAACCAGAAAGGCCATCGCAATCGACCTCTGAGTGAGGAACAAAAAGCGGTCAACCGCACCAAGTCGAAGGTGCGCGCCAAGGTCGAGCATCCGTTCCTCGTCATCAAGCGGATCTTCGGCTTTGCCAAGACGCGGTATCGCGGGTTGGACAAAAATGCCCATCGGCTGTTTGTCACTTGCGCCTTGGCCAATCTGTTCATGGCCCGCAGGACTTTGTTGCGCCTGGCATAGGCGCGGTGCGCCTAAAATTCACCCTTGGCCTCCGAAATCAGAGGTCAAGGGAAGAAAAACCAAAAAATTTACCGTTCAAAATACGTTTTTTATGACCACTAACCGATTCGATCAACGAATTGGCGTGAAAAACGAGGATTGTTCAGAGGTTCCATAATTAACACTATCGTTATAGGCAGCACGGATTTCTTGCAACAATTGCAATTCCTGTTTTTGTTTTTCCTTGTCTTCCCCTTCCCGGTTGGCGATTTCTTGGCGAATATTGTTCTCCAGGCGATCCATAATCAGCCTGGTCTTTCTTGCAATGCTTTTGAGATGGATAGGGCTTCTTCCTTCGCCACTCTCAGAGGCGGATGGGTCATACGGAATGGCCATGTAATCGTAAGTTTCCATGAAGTAACGGTACATTTCGCTGGAAAGGAGAAGGCCGTTTTCCAGCACAGCGTGGGATAGCGCATTGAGCGTGATCAGACGCTCTTCCCGCTTAATGCCCATATACAATGCCGCCAGCGTCACCAGCGTCAGCGTGGCGATCATGGTTAACATGGCGAACATTTTTAATCTAATGGTCATTTTTACGATGCCATATGTTTATCAAGGGTGCGTGATAGCGAACATTTTCATGTGGTTAAAATTCATATTGCACGCGGCCCAACAGCATTTTCGGCCGCTCGTCTCGGTTTATGGTGTGGGCGGTGACCCAGATATAGTTCACCATGAATCGCCACTGAGAAGTAATATGCCAATTGAGTCCTGCGGTAATATTACTTTGTTTTCCGCCCCTGATTGGGCCGTCATTCAGATCCAGCGTGGAATAGCGTAGTGCCAGCTCCCAGGCGCCTATCTTGCGCTTGGGTTTGATACGCTCGAAGCTGCCGATTTTGGCATTGTAAGGGCGCGACTCCCCGGTCATCAGCCAACTGGCATAAACATAGCCTCCTTCGAAATCGAGCGCCTCATGGCCGCTTTTGCGCATGACCCTGGTTTTTGTCGCTTCGCCTTGCAGGGAAAGCGGGCCGTGCGCCACGGCACCCTCGAAATTCGTTCCATTGTAGCGGTCGACATGGACGATAGTATGTGTATCGACGAACTCCACCTCGGCGAGAGCGGCTTCGGGTTCGGACAGGAAACGGGTTGTCTGCCGCGCATCCGGTTCGCGGTAGGTGGCGGAGAGTCCGAGGTGCAAGGTATCCAGTGAGACAGGAGGTGCGACGGTAAAGCGCCCAGTCACACCGCGTGCCATCGAGTGAACGCGGTTGATTGTGAGTCCCTCATCCTCCCAAAACAGCCCGCCGCTAGCGCTCCAGCGCTTACCCCCGGTCTGCATCACGGCGCCCAGGTTATAGCCGGGCGCAAGGGCTTCCGGCAGGGCGCGCTCCATAAAGGGGATAAGACGCGTGCTGGTGGCTTGCTCCATCCCGAAGGACTCCCTTTGCAAGCCCAGTTTGATCGTTGTGTCGTGCAGGCCGGTATAGCTCAGCGTAGTTGCCCTGAAGCCGGGTTCATCGCCGGTGAATTCATAACTGGTGGCGTAGCGCCAATGCTGCCCGGCGGTGCCGCTTATCCCCAGCCGCGCACTTGATAATTCACCGCGATTCTCCAGTGGCGTTTGATCTGCCACTGCTGCGCATCCTGCGCCCGCGCATTCCCGCACGTTGTCAAATATCGCGCCATCCGCCCTGAGGCGGCCGGTAACGCGGAAGGTAAACGGTTTGTGTTGCTCGGCTTCCACACTTTGCGCGGCGGCATCTTTATCGGTTGATGATGCTGCCGCTCCTGCACATCCTGTATATGCCGTGACGCAGAGAACAAGCGGTAGCAGGTATGTTCTAATGTTCACCATCAAGTGCGCCGAACAGATATTCGAATACATACTTCCCCATGCCACGGCGCATACTGCGCCGGAAAGAATGGCCGCAGCGCGGAAGAATGTGCACAACATAGCGGGTGTCCAGCCCTAGCTCATGTGCGGCGGCGGTCATGGCCTCGGCCCAGCGCTGGGCGCGTGCCAGCCGGTTGCGCCCTTGTTGTTTTGCCAGGCGCGGCGCCTTGTTGAGCGCGCTGCCTGCCTTGATGTCGCGCTCACCCACCACCACGCCGCCCGGCACCTTCAGAAAGCGTTCTGGTTCGAGACGCACATCCGGCAAATCACGTCGCTGCTTTATACCGCGTGGATATTTGAGTGTGGCGTCGGGAAAGGTATACCATCCCGCCGCGCCGACCATGAATCTTGCCACGCGCTCAGGGTAGGCCATGGCGTAGCGATGCACGAATTGTCCTCCGCCGGAGAATCCAAAAAGGTAGAGCCTGTCGATGGCGGCGCCGGTGAGTGTTTGTACTTCGGCGAGTATCTGGTGCAGCATCTGATCGGCGCGTTTTCCGTGGCCTGCTTTCCCGAGTTGCTGGTATTTAGCGAAGCGGTTGGCGGGAAATACCGGGGCGATCAACACCACGCCATAGCGTTCGGCAAAGGGCGCGAACAGCCGTGCGTGCTCCTCGGCATTGCGAGAAATACCGTGAACAGTGACGAACACCCGCGCCCCTGCGGTGATCTGCGGTAGATACAGATAGTAGCGCTGGGATGGGTCGTCGCGCAGGGTGCGGAGCTGGATGTCGGGTTTCGGGGGTGGTGTTGCCGCAATTTCAGTAAACGCGGCGGCGGTATTGTTGCGGAGCATGAGTGTGTCTGTGCCAATCAACTGGCTTTTCTGGAGCGCGCGTCGTGGAACAGCCGCGAGGTTGGACTATCACGATTCAGCAGTTTCCGTGCTGGACCACTGTCAATGAGCCGCCCATCTTGCAGATGCCAGATGACATTCGCTTTGGCGGCATATTCGAGACGATGTGTCACAAGCAAAATGGTGCCGCGGTATTCTTCGAGAATGCGCCGCAGCACCGCGCCGGCCTGCGGGTCGAGGTTGGCGTCCGCCTCGTCCAGCAATAACACGGCCGGCTCGCCGAGCAGCGCCCGCGCGAGTGCGATGCGTTGCCGCTGACCGAGGGAGAGGTTGACGCCGGCATCGTTGATACGGGTTTTCATGCCGTTGGGCAGGCTCTTGATGAGTTCATCAAGCGCACAAAACGCGCTGACTTTGGCAATTTCTTCGTCTGGCGCCTGCTGCCAACGATAGCGCAAATTGTCTTCGATCGTGCCGCGCATCAACGGCAGGTCAGGGCTCGCCATGCTGATGGTGCGATGCACCGACGCCAGGCTATAGGCCGCAAGATCTTGCCCATCCAACAGGATGGCGCCGCTCTCCGGCTGGATCAGGCGTGTCGCCGCCAGCAGCAGCGTGGACTTGCCGGCACCGTTTGGCCCCACGATGGCGATCGTCTGGCCCGGCTCCACCACGGCGGAAAAGGCATGCAGCCCTTCCAGACCCAACTCCCTGAATTCAAGCCGGCCGGGACCCGGCAGCAAGTCCTGCGTGCCGGGGAGCTCCTGGAATGGTGCGGGTGTATTGATGAACTCAAGCAACTTTTGGCGCGCTACGATTGTGCCCTGCCAATATTCGTATACCCGGCCCAAGTCGCGCAACGGTGGGGTCAACAACCCCACGATGCTCATCGCGGCCACTACTGTACCGGGCGTGATCTGGCCGGTGATAACTTCCATCGCACCCAAAACCAGCACGGTGCCGGCCGTGAGGGCGGCGGTGGCCTCAGTAATGCCTCGCAACCGGCCAGTGACGCGGGCCTGATCCACCATGGCTTCTTTGAGGTGTCGACTTTGATTCGCCACACGCTTGCGCTCTTTTTCCGATCTGCCGAACACCTGGACGACAGCGAGCGCGGAAATTTTCTCACTGATATTTGCGGCAAGCCGCGCACGCCGACGGCGCGCTTCACGCACCGCATCCTGCATGTGCTTGCCTTGGGCGAGCACGACCACGCCACCTGCCAGCAGCATTACACCTGCCGCGAGCGCCAGTATTCCATTTACAAATGATAGAGCGAAGGTCGCGCCCGCGATGCTCACTCCCCCCACGATGAGGCGCGCCATGCCCAAGCTTACCCAGCGCCTGAATACCGTCAAGTCACCGATGAAGCGCAACATCACTCCGCCTCGACTGCGTTTTTGTGTGGTACGCACTGCCGAGTTTCTGAGGCTGTCGAATAGCTGCATGCGCACCTGATCCACATAATCCTGACCCATGCGCTCGGCATCCGTGTATTCCACCATGCGCAGTCCGGCGATAAACAGGGCGAGCAGTGCAAGACCGATGGCGGGCCATGCCAGGGCTACTGCGGAGAAAGGTTCGGTGGCGGTGATGATGTGGTCAAAAATGAACTTGATCAGCAAGGCGGTAGTTATCGCCACGCCTGCCTGCGCCAAACCGTTGAGCACCAGCTTGGTTAGCCACACCGAGCGTCGTTTTTCAAATATGCGAGGTAAGTCCATCACGCTTCCTTGTGAGCCTGTGCGCTAAAAATAGCCTTTTAGCGTTTTAGTTATGGTACTCCTGATAACTCTCCTGGTCTTTCAGGGTAAACCCTAGCTTAGGATGCATACATTCCCGGCTTGCCGACGCAGACCGCCATTGAAGTTGGAAAAAGTTCTTCTTTGATTCTCTCCACCAGCATAGGCAACGCCCCGGTGGTTTCGGGCGTTAACGTGTCGCACTGGTCAAGGTCGCGCACTTCCACACCATAGAGCACCAGTCTCGCTGGCAACATCCCCAGCGCTCCACCCAGCGCCAGGCTTTCGGCCACACCAAAACCATGACTGGAGAGCAACGCCGACTCCATCTCGATCTCTTCATCCTGCAAGCGGAGGATTTTACCGGGCACGGCGCCGCTGCGCATGGCGTCAATGAGAATGACGTGGGCAGCACCCTCCATGAGCATGAGCAATCCGCTGGCTGGCCGATCACAGCTTTGCACGCTCACCAGACCTTGCGGAAAATACTCCAGCAACCCCGATCTACGGATGGCCTCGACCGCCTCCCAACCCAGCCGATCGTCACCGAAGGGCGAACCGATGCCGATGATGCGGATCGGTGTCATGGGCGGTTTACGGTGAGCTTTAGAAAATGCGTGGCGCATGAAATGCAGGGGTCGTAGTTTCTGATCACCGTCTCGGCGCGCCGACGCAGGTCTTCATCGCTGTTGGCAAGCCCGAAAGCATCCAGCGACTGGCGCAGGTCCTCTTCGATACGCGCCTGGTTCTGACTGGTGGGCGGCACGATGCGCGCGCTTGTGATCAGACCCTGCTCGTCGGTTTCATAGCGGTGCC
This sequence comes from Gammaproteobacteria bacterium, assembly GCA_016191235.1. GTDB lineage: Bacteria > Pseudomonadota > Gammaproteobacteria > Ga007554 > LNEJ01. The sequence continues at coordinate 19,087 of JACPOZ010000053.1, read as the reverse complement.
AGAGGATGCCGCGCGGCGCCTCGGTGCAGCCGAACCCAACACCCGCGCGCGGCACTACGGAAACATAAGGCGAGAATGGATATTCATAGACTTCCAGCAAGCGCACCGCCTCGCTCAGGGCACAATAAACCTCGACGGCGCGCGCCACAATGCTGTGGAACATGTTGCTGCTGGGGAAGGATATGCCCGTCGCCTGCAAGGCGCGAGTCACCTGCTCCGGCAGCCTGTCCAGGTTGAGGTTGAGGCGCGCCAGCGGTCCCACCAGATAAGGTTGATCATGCAACAAGCTGTGCAACGCGGTGGAATGCGGCACTTGAAATTCGCGGAAGTGATGCTCGTATTCGGCGACTGGAATCTCCAGACCGGCGCTTGAGACGATGTGGCCTTCGTTCATGGGGTATTCATCGGCATGTCGCAGCGCGACATTGATACACGGTTGGGTGTCTTGCGGTAAATCGAGTGAGGCCGTCCAGGCGACCAGCGCCTCGGCATCGGGCAAGGCGGCACGCAGTTTTTCCAATAACGCACGCACGTCTTGTTGATCCGGCGCGCGGTAAAATCCGCCGACGCGCACGCCCACGGGATGCACCGAACGCCCGCCAAACAGCCGGATAATGGCATTACCCAACCCTTGCAGGCGCAGGCCACGGCGCACCTCATCTGGATAATCGCGCGCCATGGCGATGGCGTTGTCATAGCCCAGAAAATCCGGCGCGGCCAACAGGTGAATATGCAGGCTGTGGCTTTCCATCCACTCGCCGCAATACAACACCCGGCGCATGCCGCGTACCCAAGGGCTGGGCTGTATATCGAAAGACGGGGCGCCGAAAATACCCTCCAGCGCATGCACCGCACTCATCTGGTAGGCCACCGGGCAGATGCCGCAAATGCGCGCCACCATGTCCGGCACTTCATTGTAATCGCGCCCTTCCAGAAACTTCTCGAACAGACGCGGCGGTTCGTAGATGCGCAGCTTCAGGTCGGCGATGCGGCCGTCGCGGATGGCGATGTCGAGCGCGCCCTCCCCTTCTACACGCGCCAGCACCGGCACATGGATGTTGATTTCACGGTTCTTAATTTCAGGACTCTGTGCCATGCGCCTCTCCCTTGGCGCGCAACCCTGCTTCATTGAAAGCGGGTGCGGCATTATTGATAAACAGGAAGCGCCGGGCGATATCGTCCGGCGCCAGTCCCAGCCCCTCCAGACGTCGCGCAAGGCCCGCCGTGTTGGGGTTCTCGGCAGGGCCGTAGCAGGCATAGCAATCCCGCCCAAAGGCCGGACACAGCGCGCCGCAACCGGTGCGCGTTACCGGCCCCATACAGGGGATGCCCTTGGCGACCATCACGCACACCATCTGATTACGCTTGCATTCCATGCACACTTTATCCTGCTCCTCTGCCGGCACCACACCGAAGAGCAATGCCCGCAACGCGCCCAGCACCTGACGGCTACTGACCGGACAACCCCACAGCTCCAGATCGACCTTGACGTGGCTGGCGATGGGCGTCACCGTGGCCAGACTCTGGATGTATTGAGGCTGGGCGTACACTGCGGCGATCCATTTGCCACCGTCCGCCAGATTACGTAAGGCCTGCACGCCGCCCGCAGTCGCACAGGCTCCCAAAGTCACCACAAAACGGCTATTCGCACGCACCTGCTGGATGTGAGTTACCTCGTCAGGCGTAGAGATACTGCCTTCCACGAAGGCGATATCCACTTTGGCGTGCGGCTCTACCGGCCCCGCCTCGGCAAAATGCACGAAGTCGACCAGCTCCGCCACGCACAGCAGGTCCTCGCCAAGATTCAAAAACGCGAGCTGACAGCCATCGCAGGAGCTGAATTTATGAACTGCAACCTTGGGTTTCCCGCTCATCTCAAAAGCCTCTTACACCCAGCAGTTCTTTAATCCGGAAATAGGCAAACACCGGCCCCTGCCGGCAGATAAAACTCGCACCAAACTGACAATGCCCGCATTGGCCGATGGCGCATTGCATGTTGCGCTCCATGCTCAGGTAGATGCTGTCCTCGGCAAGGCCGCGCTCCGTCAGGTTACGCACCGCCGCGCGCATCATGCCTTCCGGCCCGCACATCATCGCCACGGTGCGCTCCGGTGCAATCTCCATTTGATCAAATACCTCCGTCACCAAACCGACATGCCACGGCCAAAGCGGACCGCCATGATCGGCGGCGAGCAGCACCTGGGTATCGGGCAGTGTATTCCAATAGGCGTAACGTTCACGCCAGATCAGCTCCTCGGCATGCTTCACTCCTTGAATAACAGTGAGCCTGCCAAACCGCTCACGGCGCATGATGATGTAATTGATCACACCCACCACTGGCGCGCAGCCCAACCCACCCGTGACGACCACAATGTCCTTCCCCTCTGCCTCCGCCAGTGGCCAACCGCGCCCATATGGCCCGCGCAGACCCAGCCGCTCACCCGTAGCGAGGCGGGAAAGCCCCTCCGTCACCCGCCCCACGGCACGGATAGTGTGCCCGAGCAGGTTTGTATCCTGCGGATCGGACGCAATAGAAATCGGCACTTCGCCTGCCCCGTACAGATACACCATATTGAATTGGCCCGGCGCAAAGCGATATGCCTTGCGTGCCTCTTCGTCAACAAGGCGCAGGCGCAAAGTAAAAATCGTGGGCGACTCCTGGATACGCTCGACGACTTCCGCCTCCCAGGGCAAATGCGGATTCATAGCGGCGCCCCTCCGCAAATGGCCGTCGCTTCCTCAGTAATGTCGATACCGGTCGGACACCAGGTAACGCAACGCCCGCACCCCACACAGCCGCTGCGTCCGTATTGCTCGTGCCAACTGCCGAGCTTGTGGGTCAGCCACTGGCGATAGCGCGTTCGGCTATCACTGCGCACCACGACGCCATGAATATAACTGTGCCCACGGGTAAAACAGGAATCCCACTCGCGCGAATGTTCTGCATCACCGCCATCAAGACTGGGTTGCTCAGATTCACTGGAACAAAAACAGGTGGGACACACCGATGTGCAATTTCCGCATGACAGACAACGCTCCGCCACTTCTTCCCAGCGCGGGTGTTCAAGATTGGCAAACAGGGCATCGCGTAAGTTACGCCCCGGCAAGCGGCGGGACTGCGCACGGGCGGCATGGGCAATCTCATCCTCCGCCTGCGCAATCTGTTCTGCTGCCGCCGCCGAACACCCAAGCGCATCGAGCAACACCTTGCCGCGCACACTCCCCGCCTCCGCGACAAACCCGTCATCAAGTTCAGAGAGTGCAATATCAAAACCGTGCGTGGCGCGTGGCCCATCGCCCGTCGATACGCAAAAGCACGTCGCAGCCGGATGGCTGCAATGAACTGCAACGATAAATAGATTTTCCCGCCGTTTGGCATAAGCAGGATCAGGATACTCGCCACCCAAAAAATGCTTGTCCTGCAAGGCAAGCGCCGCCAAATCGCAGGCACGCACGCCGATCACCGCAATCGGTTTGACATCCGGTTGCACTTCACGAAAAGCGAGGCGACCTTCAGCATCACGCACTACACGCCATAACACCTCGCGCGGCGCAAACAGAAAGGGCTTGAGCGCCTGCGGCCCATTGGCCCAGGCGAACTGGCGCGGGCTAGAGATTTCTTCAACGCGACATTCACCCGGCGCCTGCCGATCATGCACCCCCTGCGGCAGTGCAACCGTCTCAGTCAATGCTTCATAGACGATCACGCCCTCCTTGAGCCGTGGGCCGACACAGCGGAAACCACTGCCGGCCAGCGCATCAAGCAGACGCTGAAGCGCAACGCGCGGTAGAAATACCCGGCTTACCTCCGGTGCGCCCTCCAGCATCGTCACCCCTCCTCAGCCACCTCACATTTATATAGGCTATCATACAATCATCCTGACACCACCAAGGGGCCCACCCATGCACGAATCTTCCATTTGCCGCAGCCTGCTGCAACACGTCGAAACCCTGGCGCATGAACAAAACGCAGCAACTATCAAACGCATCACCGTGAGGCTCGGGCCACTGTCCGGCATCGCACCCTGGCAACTCGAAGAAGCCTACTATCACACGCGCAACGGCACGACAGCAGAACATGCCGAACTCAGCATCGAACACGCCCCCATCCGCGTAAAATGCAAGCAATGCCATGCGGAAAGCGAAGTCACCCTGGATGATTTAAACTGCACCCACTGCGGCGATAGCCAAACGACATTGCTTTCAGGTGAAGAATTGATGCTGGTCGGGATTACGGTGTGATAATTGAGACGCAACGCCTGCGCATAGAATTGTGCGGCGTGGTGCAGGGCGTGGGGTTTCGACCGTTTGTCTATCGTCTGGCGGTGGAATTGGGGCTTGCCGGCTGGGCTGCCAACACTGCGCGGGGTTTGACTGTCGAGGTGGAAGGCTCTGCAGACGCGATTGACCGCTTTCTCGAACGGCTGATGCGGGAAAAACCTCCGCACGCGATTATTCAGCGACAGAAAACCACGGTCATCGAACCTGCCGGTGAGAGGGACTTCACCCTGCGCGAGAGTCTTGCCGAATGGAGTGTGGATCACCACGCTTTGATCTTGCCGGATCTCGCGACCTGCCCGGATTGCATCGAGGAAATCTTTGATGCTGACAACCGCCGTTACCGCTATCCTTTCACCAATTGTACCCAATGCGGCCCACGCTACAGCATCATTGAGGCACTGCCTTATGATCGCGCCCATACCACCCTGCGACATTTCGTTTTGTGTCCGGCCTGCGCGGCTGAATACAACGACCCGCATGACCGGCGCTTTCATGCCCAGCCCATCGCCTGCCCAGACTGCGGCCCCCGGCTTGCGTTATGGGATGCCGCAGGAACGCCTCTGGCATCAAACAACGAAGCCTTGCTCAAGGCCGCAGAGTCAATTCGCGGTGGCGCAACCCTTGCGGTGAAAGGGTTGGGCGGTTTTCACCTGATGGTCGATGCGCGCAACAAGGTCGCCGTGCGCCGACTGCGTGATCGCAAGCGGCGCACGAGTAAACCATTTGCTGTGATGTTCTCTACGTTGGGCGAGATTAAAGCGCACTGTGAGGTGTCTGACATTGAAGAACATCTACTGCTATCGGCAGCAAGCCCTATTGTGCTGTTGAAGCGTCAGCACGGCGGGGACATTGCGTCTTGCGTTTCACCAGAGAATCCTTATCTTGGTGTCATGTTGCCTTACACACCATTACATTATCTGCTGCTTGGGGAGCTTGGCTTTCCCGTGGTAGCGACCAGCGGTAACCTGTCGGGCGAACCGATCTGCACCGATGAATTCGACGCACTTGATCGCCTGCGCGACGTGGCCGATTTTTTTCTAGTGCATGATCGTCCTATTGCCCGGCCCGTGGACGATTCCGTGGTGCGTGTGGTGATGGGACGGGCGCTGGTATTGCGCCGCGCGCGCGGATACGCGCCGCTGCCTATTGAGGCAGACACACCTTTGCCTGCAATACTTGCCGTGGGTGGCCACTTAAAAAACACGGTGGCGCTCTCCTTAGGTAATAGCATTGTGCTCAGTCAGCCGGTCGGCGACCTTGGAACAACACAGGCTGCTAAGACGCTGGAAAAAACCGTGGCCGATCTCAACGGGCTTTATACCGCAACACCCTGCGCTGTCGCCTGCGATACCCATCCCGATTACTATTCATCACAGTTTGCAAACCGGCTTGGACTGCCGCTAATCGCCGTCCAACACCATTACGCCCATGTGCTATCCTGCATGGCGGATAACGGACTGGACGGGCCGGTGCTGGGAGTAGCGTGGGACGGCACGGGATTGGGAACAGACGGCACGCTGTGGGGCGGGGAGTTTTTGCGGATCACAGAAACAGGTTTTGAACGGGCAGCTCATTTGCGCACATTTATGCTGCCCGGCGCGGAGCAGGCTATCAGGCAACCGCGCCGGGCCGCACTGGGGCTACTTTTTGAGATCTTCAGCGACGACCTGTTTACAATAAATGGACTCGCACCGATGGACAGCATCGCGCCAACGGAACTGGGCGTTCTACGGCGCATGATGGAAAGGGGCATCAACACTCCATGCACCTCCAGTGCCGGGCGTCTGTTCGATGTAGTGAGCGCCCTGCTTGGGCTGTGTCAGATCAGCGACTTTGAAGGACAGGCGGCCATGGCGCTGGAATTCGCGGCAGAGGCCCATGGCGCGGTAGACGAGGCGTATCCCTTCCGACTCGAACAGCAGATCTCCCCCGTCGTGGTGAATTGGGCGCCAATGATTCATGGCATACTTAATGACCTGAAAAATGGCCTGCCAAAGGGACGAATCGCCGCGAAATTTCACAACACCCTGGCCGACATCATCGCCACGGTTGCCACAGCCCTCGGAGAGAAACGCGTGGCATTAACCGGCGGCTGCTTTCAAAATAGCTATTTAACGTGTCGCACGGTAGAGCGGTTGCGCGATGTCGGCTGCACACCCTACTGGCACCAGCATGTTCCGCCAAATGACGGCGGGCTGGCGCTGGGGCAGATTATCGCTGCGGCGCGTGTGATTACTTCTGACTTCATCTCAATCGAAACCTCGATCAAATAAGAAGCGAATAGCGAAGGGAATGTCGACGGCAGCGCGCCTGGCTTGTTCGCAGGGTACCTACATCAAGAGCGAGCTGTAGCTTCCTCTCTCACCTCCGAATGCTACAATCCTCTTTATGCGTGTGAATAATTGAAGTGTGATTTTTACTACCCTTTTCCTTTGTCTCCGGGGACAAAGGCCACACCTGGCCGCGCGGCCAAGGAGACAAAATGTACTCATCACCCAAAATTTTCACCTTGGGCCAGCTACTGCATCCCGTCAACAACCCTGATAAGCAGGCCAACATTACACTGCTACAAATCGCGCGCCACACATCAACCCTCCTTCTCGGTTTCTACGCAACGTCAAGACCCCGCAATACATCAAGCTCAAAAAAATCAACATCCTCTTCGCGGAAGTCAGGCAAGATGTGCTATGCCGCCTTTGCATCTGAATCCGATGAAACGAAATTAATACATCAGCGCCATCCAAAAACTTGATCAGGAAAATTTACACTCTCGATAAGTGAACTCAATTTCCCAAACGATTTTTCAATATCAGGGGGGCGGTATTGGTATCGTCGCCCACAACTCGCACCAATTCGATATCAAATATCAGCGTTTCATTCGGCCCAATGACTTCTCCTGCGCCATCTGAACCATATGCTAACTCTGGCCCAACAAAAATTTTCCAAATGGCACCTTCCTCCATTCTCGGTAGTATTTCCTGCCATCCTTTTATCAGCCCACTAATCGGTATGGTTACTGGATCGTTTCGGGTGTAACTATCGTCAAATGGCGTTCCATCCAACTTGCCTGCCCTGTAATTCAATACTACAGTATCGGAGGCTCGAGGTTTTTTGCCGCTACCGCTTTTAACAACCCGATATTGCAATTGCGGAGATACCTCGACAATGCCGTCCTGTTGGCGATTTTTATCGATGAAAACACGCCCTTGCAACAAGTTTTTGGTTGCCTGTTCTTCGTATTTATTTCTCCGTATTTGCTGATATTCATCGATGGCACCCTGCATCTGAACCATCGTCAAACGGGGTTGCCTGCCTTGCAGCACATCGCCTATCGCTGCGGTCACCTGCTCCGCATCAAGCCCATGACCGTCCGCTATTAATTGCTGCCCGACTTGATATCCCACCGTGTAGCTGAATCTGTGGATAACACTATCCTGCGCAACCTCTTGTGCATTTGCAATTACAAGATGCAGCAGGAACAGGATAATAACGCCAAGCAGCGTCTGTTTTTTCATATCTGATTTTCCATATCCAATCGCACTCTCGCCAAATGGCTTTTTCCAGACGTTCCGAACCAGTTGGCGACACTATCCAAAGCCGGTGTCTTTAAACATTAAAACCGCATACCGAGCGAGAACAGGTTTATATCCGAGTGTATCCGCGTGTACTCGAACTCAAGCGATACTTTTTGTCCTTTGATCCCAAATCCAATTCCTCCGGATGGTTGTGTTTTCTCTTTTTCCTCCTTCAACATGTTTTCTGTTACATTGTAAGTAGTATGTGCCAAACCTCCTTTTATTTTTGCATAGATGTTACCGTTCGTTCGATATGCCATGTAGAGGCCGATTGCCTCGGCGTCCCACGTATTTTTTGAGCTTATACGCTGCGGAGCGTAATCCTTGCCATCGGATATGGTTGCTGTATATGTTGCCTCCAAAGCCAGGTTCAGGGTATCCGCTATTCGATACCCGAAAGTTAGCCCGAGGCTGACTGGGTCTTTGCTTGATATCGCTGCCGTTCTGGTTGTCACGAGTCCAGCATCAATTCCCGCATACCATTTCTTGTCTTCGGCATTCGCCGTTGTACATAAACCCATCCATCCCACCAATAATGCTGTTGCAATTTTCTTTTTCATTTCGCTTCCCTTCTCCTTCTCATAGTAAATCGGTGGTATTTCCGTCGTTCGATAACCCTGTGACATTACTCAGGTACCCGTCCCGAAAAATCCATATGGATGCCAATGCACCATGTTCCTGATCCGCGTTTGCGCACTTCAAGGATTACCTCCGGAGAAATTTTTTGCGCGCCATCATCATGGTGGTGACACTATAACCTCTTGCCTTTGTTCAACCAATTTGCCGTGCGGATTCTCCAGCTTCAGGTACGGTGTCTGAGCCACAATCGCACGCAGCATCCGGGGGTTGGGGGGGTTATCCAGGCGCAGTTGAAGAACACCGCTCATTTTTCCCGCCAATTCAAAATACATCGGCTCAAGATCCGTGTCATCCATTTGTGGATCATTGTGCAGGATAGTCGCGGCATAACGCATTATCTCCCCGGAATTGTTCCGGACATGAAGATAATATTCTTGTGCGGATTCTTCATGCTGCATATCAAGCGTTGAGAAATCATTAATATCTCCAGATCGGTTGATCACAACCTCCGGCATACGTGGGCTATCCATTCCACTTTCAGCCGTAACATAATTCGGTGTAGGCATGTCGCCAGACTCAACTAACACATTTAATCGCCGGGAAAACTCATAATTCTTATTCGATACAATTGATTGGGAATCTGTGCGTAATCCTAGCAGGATCACGTCATGCCCGCCGCGCTCAAGTGGCGGCAGTAGCAACGGCAGTATCACGCGCTCACGGGGAAACATCCTAAAAGTCGCTTGCTGTACTGGGGGTGCAATCTTATTCGATTTCATTAACGCCCCAATCGTGCGGGGAGATTCTTTATGTTTTTGGGCAGGCGGGATTTCAATGGAATATATGTTCTGTTGCGTGCGATTTCCTAATGAAAATGAAATCTGTTTATAGTCTACCAAGCAAATGATATTGAGCTTCAGCGCGTTCGGGGAGTAGTTGCCAATTAGTAGATCCAGACGAATATATTCACCTGTTTTGGCATAAAAAGTTTGCTGAAGACTGGAGGCCCGTAGTTGCGGATCTCCTTTCACTGCGGTGATAATTCCATCCTGGCCGCTTTGAACAAACGTTTCGATGATCTGATAGGAAAATTCCTGCGGCCCGAATGTCGTGGGCTCGATGAAAGCATTCCCGCTCTCGGCGATGCCACCAGACAGGAAGACCAAGGACACCAGAAAAAGAGGGACGTGACTTCTACTTGTCGCGCCCCTCTTTGGCATTAGCCGCACGCCTCTTAGCAACTAAAAGATTAGGATAAACTTAGCAGCCAGCAGCGCCATACGTGGCCCACTGTACACCAGACTTGTTGGCGATGTGTTCTGTTCGTGTTCCGCAAACCTTCGCCGAACCCCCACTGCCGGTGACTTTATCGTAAGCTTCTACGTAACTTGTATTGTAGGCAGTATTATTGATAACAGCGTTGAATTCGCCACCTCGATTGTTGCCCTTTACTTGGATCCAATCGACTGTGAGTGGAATATCGCACGGACCTGTGCTTGTGCCGTATTTGGTTGATGTGGTACCCCTGAGTGAGTTCCAGGAATAGAGCAGATAGTATTTCCAGCGCCATTCATAACTGCCAGTTACCCACCAGTAATCATAACAACCCTGCGCCGTAAGTTGGGGGTTAGCGTCGAGCGGAAACACACCTCCTGAACGTACTCCTTCGCTTATCTCCCCCCCCCACTACGTTCGACAGGGCCTTGCCTGGTATTCCCGTTAGGTGGGGCCGCTTGCACAATGCCCGAACACATGGCTGCGGCGACAGACAGCCCTATAACAATATTAATCACACGGTTCTTCACGTTTACTCTCCTTGTCTTCTTGGTTGAAAAGCATATATTTATGCATAATCCATGTCTTGATAAAGCGAGCTTACGTTTGCTCTACTCTTTGCCAAAGAGAGCATGTGAAGCCACATAGACTCGTGAAGAGTTGTGGCATAAGTCATCACGGGTGTCAAGAAAATAATTACCTCGCCCAATCCGCCTTATGGGAGAGTGGGTAAAAACACCCCCGTTGAATTGGAAATAAAGTATTCATAAGGAGTAAACCATGTGCCTGGCTATCCCCGGCAAGATTATCAGCATAACCGATGAAGATAACGCCCTGCTGCGCACCGCACGGGTAAGTTTCGGGGGCATTGTTAAAGAGATCAGCCTCGCAGGCGTGCCCGAGGCGAAGCTCGGCGACTATGTTATCGTCCATGCTGGTTTCGCCCTGGCCCGGCTTGATGAGCAAGAGGCGCAGCGGGTGTTCACCACACTGCGGCAAATGGAAGAATCGTCCCGATGAAGTTCGTTGACGAATACCGCGACAAGGACGCCGCCGGGCGCATGGCGGCTGCAATCGCGCAGGTGACGACACGGCCCTGGACGATCATGGAAATATGCGGCGGACAGACCCATGCCATCGTCAAATACGGCGTGGATCAACTGCTGCCCGACGCGATTACCTTGGTACACGGCCCAGGCTGCCCGGTGTGTGTGACGCCCGTGGAACTGATCGACAAAGCACTCGAAATTGCCGCTCTGCCCGAAGTAATTTTCTGTTCGTTCGGTGACATGCTGCGCGTGCCCGGCTCACATCGCGACCTGCTCACCGTCAAAGCCAATGGCGGGGATGTACGCGTCGTCTATGCCCCGCTGGACGCCGTCAAACTTGCACAACGTCATCCCGAAAAACAGGTGGTATTTTTCGCAGTCGGTTTCGAGACCACCGCACCGGCCACGGCACTGGCGGTGCTTCAGGCAAACCGGCTGAACATCACCAACTTTTCCATGCTGGTTGCGCATGTGTGTGTGCCGCCCGCGATGGAGTCGATTCTGGCCGCACCGCATAATCAGGTGCAGGGTTTCCTCGCCGCCGGGCATGTATGCACCGTCATGGGCTACACGGAGTATGAAACGCTGGCGCAACGTTACCAGACACCCATCATCGTCACCGGCTTCGAACCGCTTGATATCCTGCATGGGATATACCTGTGCGTGAAACAACTCGAAGAAGGCCGCGCCACCGTGGAAAACCAATACGCCCGCGCCGTGCGCAGAGAAGGAAGCCGCGAAGCGCAACAGCTCATCACTGAGGTTTTTGAAGTGGTGCCGCGCCAATGGCGCGGACTGGGTGCAATTGCAGACAGCGGCCTGGGATTACGCGAGCGCTACGCGGGATTCGACGCAGTACGGCGTTTCGGCACGGCCGCCCCTGCCGCAACGACACCCAGTGAATGCATCAGCGGGCTGGTGTTGCAAGGAGTCAAAAAACCCCAGGAATGTCCCGCCTTCGGCAAACACTGCACGCCCGAACAACCGTTGGGCGCGCCGATGGTCTCGACAGAAGGCGCCTGTGCGGCCTATTACCGTTATCGGCATTCGCCGCCGCATTCACGCGCCACATTGCAAGAAACGAATCCATGACAGACGACATCGACACTGTAATCGAACCAGGGCTCGTTCGCCCTGTAATCGAACCGGCGCTCGTGTGCCCCGCCCCCATCAACCAGCATTCACAAATCCTGTTGGCCCACGGTGGCGGCGGCAGGCTGATGCAACAGCTCCTCGATAGCGTGTTCCTGCCCGCGTTCGCCAACCCCTTGCTCAACGCGCGCCACGACGGCGCGGTGATCGAACTCGGCGCAACGCGGCTCGCCTTCACCACCGACTCTTACGTGGTGCAACCACTGTTCTTCCCCGGCGGCGATATCGGCAGCCTGGCGGTCAACGGCACCATCAATGACCTTGCCATGTGTGGCGCGCGGCCATTGTTCCTGAGCGCGGGATTCATCATCGAGGAAGGCCTGCCCATGGAAACCCTGCAACGGGTGGTAACGTCGATGCGCCACGCCGCCCACGCCGCGGGTGTCACCATCGTCACGGGCGACACGAAAGTGGTGGACAAGGGCAAAGGCGACGGCCTGTTTATCAATACGGCTGGCATCGGCAGCATCGAACACAATTTACGTATTGCACCTGACGCTGTGCAGCCCGGCGACGCCATTTTGTTGAGTGGCGACATCGGCCGCCACGGCATCGCCATCATGGCGATGCGCGAGGGATTGGATTTTGAGAGCACCATCGAAAGCGACTGCGCCGCGCTTGCCGCGCCCGTGCTGGAACTCATTCACGCCGGTATCGACATCCATTGCCTGCGCGACCTCACACGCGGTGGCCTGGCCGCCGCGCTCATCGAAATCGCTGAAGCCGCATGCCTGCAGATCGACATCGAAGAAAGCCTCATCCCGGTGGTGCAAGAGGTACAAGGCGCCTGCGAACTGCTCGGCCTCGATCCGCTGCACGTTGCCAATGAAGGGCGCTTCGTCGCCTTTATTCCCTCCGCACAAGTCAACCAGACCCTCGACATTCTTCGCCGCCATCCGCAGGCTAACCAAGCCTGTCTGATCGGCCATGTGCAACACGGCACCGCCGGGCGAGTCACACTACAAAGCCGCATCGGTGTCCGCCGCATCGTCGACAGGCTCAGCGGTGAACAATTACCGCGCATTTGTTGAAGTTGGAGTAAGAGCCAAGCTAAAAAAAACACGTGGTAGGCAGTTGCTTTCCATACGCTTCATGCTACAGTTTGTCGTAGATATTCCATTAAATCCCTGCCGCGAGCGCCTAATCTAATAGGGATTCATCAACCTGTGACGGAATATCAACTAGAAGGCAAAAGCCTTGAATGGCTTTTGGAATCCGCCACCGATGCGATGATCATCACTGATCGGGAAGGCCGGATCATTCTCGTCAACCCCCCCATCGAGCGGCTCTTCGGCTACCCGCGCCAGGAACTGATCGGAAAGCCGCTGGAAATCCTGTTGCCGGAACGCTTCCGGCGGGCGCATGGCGTCCAGCGCACGGATTATTTCGCCCAGCCCCATGCGCGCACCATGGGCACAGGAATTGAGCTTTTCGGCCTGCGCCAGGATGGCAGCGAGTTCCCTGTGGATGTGAGCCTTTCCCCGCTAAAAACCGAGCAGGGGCTGCTGGTGATGGCGACGATTCACGACATCACCCGCCGCAAGCAGGCCGAAGAGGCGCTGCGTGAGAGTGAAGCACGCATGCATGCAATCTTCGACACCGCCGTGGACGGCATCGTCACCATTGACGAGAGTGGCATCATCGAACGTTTCAATCCCGCCGCCGAGCGCATGTTCGGCTACAGCGAGGCCGAAGTAACAGGCAAGAACGTATCCCTGCTCATGCCCTCTCCCTACTGCGAAGCACACGACGCTTATCTCGCCCACTACCTGCAGACTGGCGAGAAAAAAATCATCGGCATCGGCCGCGAGGTGGTGGGGCTGCGCAAAAACGGCACGACCTTCCCCATGGACCTGGCAGTGGGCGAAACGCGTTTGGGCGAGCACCGCATGTTCACCGGAACCGTGCGCGACATCAGCGAGCGCAAACAGGCGGAGGAACAGCGGGATCGCTTACTGCAGGAACTCGAGAGCGCCAACGAGGAACTCAACAGCTTCGGCTATGTGGTGTCCCACGACCTCAAGGCCCCGCTGCGGGCTATCGGCTCGTTGGCGGACTGGCTTTCCACGGATTACGCGGACAAGTTCGACGACGAGGGCAAGGAGCACATGCGCCTCTTGATCAGCCGGGTGCGCCGCATGGACGGCCTGATCGACGGCATTTTGCAATATTCGCGGGTGGGCCGGGTGAAAGAAACGACCGTCGCGGTGGATCTCAATCGGCTGGTGCAGGAAGTGATTGACCTGCTTGCTCCACCACCAAACATCACCATCAGTGTCGTAAATCCCTTACCGACCGTCATGGCAGAGCCGACCCGCATCCAGCAGGTGTTGCAGAATCTGCTCTCCAACGCCATCAAATACATGGACAAACCCGAGGGCGAAATTCGCATCGCCTGCGGCGCCGAGGACAAGCAATGGAAATTCAGCGTCACCGACAACGGCCCTGGCATTGAGCTGCGGCATTTTGATAGAATCTTCCAATTGTTTCAAACACTCGCTCCGCGCGACCGTGTGGAAAGTACCGGCGTCGGCTTGGCGCTGGTAAAAAAAATCGTGGAAATGTACGGTGGCCGCATCTGGGTCGAGTCCAGGATCGGAAAGGGAAGCACATTTTTCTTTACCTTTCCGCGCACGGCTGCAACGGCAAACACAACCGAAGGAAAAAAAGCATGAAAATTACCAACAAGCCCATCCTTCTGGTTGAAGACGACCAAGTGGACGTCATGACAGTCATGCGCGCTTTGAAGGAGATCCACGTCACCAATCCGGTGGTAAATCTGGAAAATGGAGAGGAAACCCTGAATTACCTGCGCGACCCTAAAAGCGAGAAGCCGTGCATTATCTTGCTCGACCTGAACATGCCTATCATGAACGGCATCGAGTTCCTGCAGGTGGTGAAGCACGATGACCAGTTAAAACGCATTCCGGTGGTAGTGCTGACCACGTCCGAGGAGCAACAGGACAAAGTAAACAGCTTCAACCTGGGAGTGGCTGGCTACATGGCCAAGCCGGTGGATTACCGGCAGTTCGTCGAAGTCATGCGCACCATCGACGCCTATTGGACCATCAGCGAGATGCCGCAATGACCAAACCGCAGATCTGCATACTCATCGTCGAGGATGACCGGGTGGACCGCTTGGCCTGCCGCCGCGCCCTTGCGCAGGACCCGGACTACGAATTCGTGCTGTCCGAAGCCGAAACCGGCCAAGAGGGGCTGCAACTCGCCCATGCGCAAAAGCCGGACTGCGTGCTGCTCGACTACCACT
The DNA here is from genome assembly GCA_016191235.1 of Gammaproteobacteria bacterium. Taxonomy (GTDB): domain Bacteria; phylum Pseudomonadota; class Gammaproteobacteria; family Ga007554; genus LNEJ01. The sequence continues at coordinate 3,908 of JACPOZ010000053.1, read as the reverse complement.
TGCCGGACATGAACGGCCTGGAGTTTCTGGCCGAGCTGAGAAACGATCTGGGCGAGATCCCGGTGCCAGTCATGATGCTGACCGGCGCCGACAACGCATCGGTCGCGGTCGAGGCCATGAAGCGTGGCGCGCAGGACTACCTGGTCAAGGATGTGAACCGCCAATATCTGGAGCTGCTGCCCGCTGTCATCCAGCGCGTGCTGCGCGAGCGGCGGATGCTGACGGAAAAAAAACAGGCGAAAGAGCATCTGGTCCAGGCCGAAGCGAAGTACCGCTCCCTGGTGGAGCAGATTCCCGCAATCGCGTACATCGCCGCGCTCAACCTGCCGGGCAATCTGCTGTACATCAGCCCGCAGATCCGCCAGATCGGCTTTTCACCCGAGGAGTGGCTGGCCGATCCGGAAGGGCTGCTCAAGCAGATTCACCCGGAAGACCACATGCTCGTGCGCGCAGAGATCGCGCGCGGCTATGAGAGCGGCGAGTCCCTGCGCTGCGAATACCGCCTGCTCACCCGTGCCGGCGAGGTGCGCTGGTTCCTGAACAAGGCGAGCCTGGTGCGCGACGAATCGGGCGAGCCGTTGTTCCTGCAGGGCGTTCTGGTCGATATCACCGAGGACAAGCAGGTCGAAGAGGAACTGCGCCAGCACCGCCGCCGCCTCGAGGAGCTGGTGGCCAAGCGCACGACGCAGCTCGAGAAACAGGCTGCGGTGCTCAAGTCGGCCAACGCCAATCTCGCCAGCGAGCTTGGCGCGCGCGCACAGGCCGAGAGCGCGCTCAAGAAATACGCCGATCGGCTCGCGGACCTCTACAACAACGCCCCCTGCGGTTACCACTCGCTCGACCCGGACGGCGTGTTCGTCCAGATCAACGACACCGAGCTCAAGTGGCTTGGCCGCGCACGCGAAGAGGTCGTGGGCAAGATGAGGTTTACCGACCTGCTCACGCCCGCGAGCGGCAAGACCTTCCAGGAAAGCTACCCACGCTTCAAGGAGCTCGGCTGGGAGCGCGATCTCGAGTTCGAGATTGCGCTCAAGGACGGCACGAGCCTGTCCGTGTTGCTGAATGCCACTGCGATCAAGGACGCTGCCGGCCACTTCGTGATGAGTCGCACCACGATGTTCGACATCACCGACCGCAAGCGCACCGAGCAGGCGCTACGGGCGTCCAAGGAGCTTTTCCGCCTGCTGCTCGAATCGGCGGGTGAGGGGATCTACGGCCTGGACACAGCCGGGCGCTGCACCTTCGTCAACGATGCCGCCCTGAAGATGATGGGTTATACGCGCGACGAGATCCTGGGCCGGCAGACACACGAATGTATCCATCACACCCGCGCCGACGGTTCGCCCTACCCAGCGGAGGAATGTCCCATCTACGACGCCTTCCGCAATGGCACGCCGATCCACGGACACACCGAGATCCTGTGGCCCAAGGACGGGAGCTCGTTCCCTGCCGAGTACTCCTCGCACCCAATACGCGAGGGTGGACGCATCAGCGGTGCCGTACTCGTCTTTCGTAACATCACCCAGGAGCGCAAGCTGGTTCAGCAGCTATCCTACCAGGCATCCCACGACGCGCTCACCGGCCTGGCCAACCGGCGCGACTTCGAGCAGCGTCTGGAGCGCGTCTTGACAAATGCTTGCGCGGACGGCAGCGAGCATGCCCTGTGTTACCTCGACCTGGACCGCTTCAAGGTGATTAACGACACCTGCGGCCACGCCGCAGGCGACCAGTTGCTGCGCCAGTTGAGCGCCCTACTGCAGGAACAGATGCGCAGCCGGGACACGCTCGCCCACCTGGGCGGCGACGAATTCGGCCTGCTGCTCGAGCACTGTCCGCTGGATCGGGCGTGGCGCATTGCCGAGGAATTGCTGCAAGCCGTGCAGCAGTTCAAGTTCGCGTGGGAAGGCAAAGTACACGGCATCGGCGTCAGCATCGGCGTGGTCCCGATCACGGCCGCGAGTGAGAGCCTGCCTGCCGTGCTGCGCGCTGCCGATGCGGCCTGTTACACCGTAAAAGAAAAGGGGCGCAACCGCGTCTATGTTTACCAGGCCGATGACGCCGAACTGACACAACGCAGCAATGAGATGCAACGGGGAGCGCGCCCAATATGAAATCCTGGTGCGCATGCTGGACCCAGACGGCCAGGTGATCACGCCGGAGGCGTTCCTCCCCGCCGCGAGGCGGGGCGCTGCAAAGATTACAGTTAGCAGCCCGTTTCCTCCCTTACCAGCCACATCTCATGTTCGATTCGTCACAGGTATTCATTTTCGATCCCAGCGGCTAGCTCCCCCCATAACGCCGCCAGCGGCAGCTCCAATAGCGACAATGCGCCTGGCTTGCAACCTGGCAAGGCACGCGCTGCGGCGAGCATGATTTGGGCCGTGAGAAACGACTCGTCAAACCGACCCTCCAATAAGAATCGCGCGTGACCGGTTTGCCCTGATGCCGCTCTGCGCTCCAGTACGACACCATGGCCTTCATCTTCAAGAGAGGCGATGCTATCAACGGAAAAGACCAAGGTCTCAACGTCGAGAAACTGGGGGTCGCTGCGAATGGCCTGCACAACCTCGTCGTAGTCGACCCCGCTCGCCAATTCGACGTATACGTAGCGTTGGACCTTCCCATCAGCGATGGGCAACTCAGTGGACAGCGCATCTTTCACGCCGGGAATGGACTGCACCGCTAGGGTATGGTGCAGGCTCAGACCGGGGCGCCTGCTGGTCTCGGTGTGCCCCTTGGGGATCAGCAGGCCGAACAGGCAGCGTAACATGGAAAGCGCCCCGGGATCCCAGCCCGCACCGACAATAGCCGCCACCTTGTGATGAAAGGCTACCCGGTGGATCTCCGCATGGTGCTGTTGAAAGGCCTCGCCATGCAATATCGCGCACTCGACAATGGGGATGCGGCGGGATAAAAAGGATTGGGATGTATCCTGCGCCAAGTTGACGGGGACGCAGACCAACGCCGCGTCGACTTCCGGCAATTCGCCGATATGGGCGGCGCGGGGGATGGCTGAAAAGGGCGGCGGCAGTTTCTCGGCCACCTGCTCCGGGCGCCGCACAATGCCAACCAATACCACATCTTCGCTACCGGTCATCACCTGCGCGCAGGCTTTTCCGACCCTTCCGAAACCGACAATAGCCAAGCGCAGGCGTTTCATGGTATTTCCCTACCTTGCCCCCCGTCAGGCAGAGCGTTCAACCTGGTATATGGTGCTTGCCCATCAGCCTCACAGTGCTGGCCCAAGGTCCTTCTTCTTCGGCTGGTTGCTCGGTAAAACGGACCTCGCTGCCAATGGTCAATTTATCAAAGGCGTCCTCCAGAACGGCATTGCGGTGAAAATTGATTTCATGTCCGTCTGCAGCCTCTATCATCCCGGCACTTCTTTCAGGAAACAGTTGCGTAACCCGCCCATGAGAGGGCGTCTCGTGGGTTTTTACGTCAGTACGCTGACGCCGGGAGTAATCTTCCAGTTGGCGCTCGACGGCATCGAAGGCATCCCGGATCGCCACATAAACATCCTCATGGGCGTGATGTTCCGGGGAGGCGCGGCTCGCCACGATCTCTCCATTGGGCACGGTCAGATCAACCCGCACATGATAGAGATTGCCCTGATGATGACGCGAGTTGTGCAGTTCGACCATGACGCGGCATCTCATGATGCGGTCATAAAACTCATCAAGTTTGTCAGCCCTCTTGCGGACATCGGCTTCCACCAATTCCGAGGGGGACATGTTGCGAAATGTGACTTGCAGCGGCAGTTGCATAGTAAGCGGCCAGCCGCTCCACCTGTACAGCTCAGCCTGATGCCTGCACAGACCGCAACGGCAACAGCTCATCAATGCGGCTGTTAGGCCAGGTAGGTAGTTTCTCCAGCGTATCCTTCAGCCAGGCAGCCGGCTCGATAC
>JACPOZ010000024.1 GCA_016191235.1 Gammaproteobacteria bacterium | reverse complement strand
GAACGATGTCGCCGACCACTGCACGGTCTGCCACAAATGCCTTAATCCCTGCCCGGTCAACATCGACTTCGGCGATGTCACCGTGCGCATGCGCCGCATCCTGAAACAGCGTGGCCAACGTCACGCAAGCCCTGGCACGGCGGTCTCGATGGCCTTCCTGAACGTCACCGATCCGGCCACCATCAAGCTGATGCGCAAGACCATGATCGGCTGGGGCTATGCCGGCCAGCGCCTGGGGCATAACCTGGCCAAGCGCATGGGGCTGCTCGGCAAAAAGCAGGAGCGTCCCGCCGCCACCACCGGCAAGCCCCAGATCACGACGCAGGTAATTCAATTCGTGAAAAAGCCGCTGCCCGGAGCCCTGCCCGCCAAGACCACCCGCGCCCAGCTCGGCGTGGAAGACAAAGGCGTCATACCCATCCTGCGCGATCCCGCCAAGGTCAACGACGATTCCGATGCGGTGTTTTATTTCCCCGGCTGTGGCTCGGAACGGCTGTTCAGCCAGGTGGGGCTTGCCACGCTCGCCATGCTCCATGAGGTAGGCGCGCAGACGGTGCTGCCGCCGGGTTACTTGTGCTGCGGTTATCCGCAGACCTCCAGCGGCGACGAAGCCAAAGGCCGCCAGATCAGCACCGAAAACCGTGTGCTGTTCCACCGCATGGCCAACACCCTGAGCTATCTGGACATCAAGACCGTGATCGTCTCCTGCGGCACCTGCATGGACCAGCTCCTCAAATACGAATTCGAGTCCATCTTCCCCGGCTGCCGCCTGCTCGACATCCACGAATACCTGATGGAAAAGGGCATAAGCCTGAACGGCGTGCCCGGCGTGAAATACATCTATCACGACCCCTGCCACACGCCGATGAAGACCCACAACCCGATCAGCGTGGCCTCCAACCTGATGGGTCAGGGCGTGCAACTCTCCGAACGCTGCTGCGGCGAAGCCGGCACCTTCGCAGTCGCCCGCCCCGATATCGCCACCCAGGTGCGCTTCCGCAAACAGGAAGAACTGCACAAGGGCATTAAGGCACTCACCGGCGCGGAGACCGTGGAACACGACGAAGTCAAAATGCTCACCTCCTGTCCCGCCTGCCAGCAAGGCCTGTCGCGCTACGCAGGTGACACCGGCATGCAGACCGACTACATCGTGGTGGAGCTTGCCAATAGACTACTCGGCGAAAACTGGCAGCAGGCATTTGTCGAGAAAACGAAGCAGGGGGGGATTGAGCGGGTGTTGTTGTAGTGCGGGGAAGGCGAGTAAGCCCGGATGGAGTAACACGCAATCCGGGATGTGACGGGGTGGCAAGCCTCGGATTACGTTATCGCTTCATCCGGGCTTGCTGCACCACCCTTTGCAGCTTTCTTCATCCATGTCGATCACCATGCCACGCATAATGACCGATTAGAATCTCAGGCTCCCAGACTCATTTTATATTGGAAAAGGCTGTGGGTTGTAAAAGACCCGCCCGGGGTGTAAAGTTAACTGTAAACTACCGCGATTTACACTTTGCCTAACACTTGATTGGGTCAGACGGAGGATGTTATGAGTACATCGTGGCACAACGCGCCTGTTTTTTATGTGCTGGCACACATCCAGTTTAATGCGATTCCCGTTATGGCGAAGTTTGCCGGCGAAATAGCAGACCGTTTGCGCAAAATTGGTTATCCAGACCCGCAGGAGGAAAAACAGACTATTTTTTCTTTTGGCGTGGCACCGGACGGTTCGCCCAGTCCTCAACAGGTTGAACAGAAAGAAATTCCTCGCTGGAGTATTTCCAATACGGAAAAAACATCTGGTTTTCTGTTGCTGCAGGACGCCTTAATTTTTCATACCACCACTTATCTCGGCAGAGACATTTTTTTTGCTGAATTGCTCAAAGGATTGGAGGTAGTGAATGAAGTTATTGGACTGTCATTTGTGGATCGTATCGGCCTGCGCTATTTAAATACTGTAAAACCCGAGACAGACGAAAGACTGGATCAATATTTGATGCCAGCGGCGCTTGGGCTGGGCCAGTGTTTTGACACTGGTCAGCTACAACATAGCATGGTCGAGGCGGTTGCACTGTTGGATTGCGGTACTTTGATAAGCCGTGCATTTACCACAAACTCGGCTGGCGATCATCCGCCAATGCCCCCGGAATTAATGCCCCTCTCTCTCAAGGTACAAGATCGCTTCAGCCCTTGCAAAGGTTTGGTGGCCGTGCTCGATAATGACTGTTTCCTGCAACAGCGGATCCCGTTTTCGATTTCCGATATTGAAGCTTCGTTGCAGAAATTACGAGTTGGCATTGGTCTTGCCTTTGATGCTTCGATTACCGACTATGCAAAAGAGAAATGGCAATGAACGCGACAAGCATTCCCCGCACGGGCACCACATTCAGCGGATATTATTCCGCGTCCAAAGGCAGTGACGCAGCAATTACTCTTGTAGGGCCAACACAAGAATTGCAACGCAAAGACTCATTCCATCTGCCGCCTGGCATTTTGAGGGGTATTGGGACGGCTACGGTCATGCTCTGCGCCACATGGAGTTCTGGAGCAATGCATGGATTAACTCCAGATGGCCTGCGCGAGGCACTATCACGTAACCGGGCGCAACTGGTGCGATCTTCTGTTGATCCCGAGGAGCTTGTACAAGCCAACCAGAGGGCGGAAAGTCGCACAGTGGGTGAACAGTTACGTGAAATCCGCCAGGCGTTCGGGTTAAATGCGACGGACATGTCCCTTCTGTTTGGCATTGCCCGTCCAACCGTGTACGCCTGGATGGATGGTCAAGAGCCACGCCCCGACGCTGCATCGCGAATCCTAGCTTTGGTAAAGCTTGCTGATGAGTTTGCCGCCTTGGGGTTACGACGTCCAGATACACTGGTAAAACGACCGCTATTTGAGAACAGCCAGTCCCTCTTTGACCTGCTTCAACAGGGTATAGATGTCCGAATGCACTTCGATACACTGCGAGCACTGGATGCTAAAGAGGCGGCTTCACGGGCCAAAACGAAAGGTTCCGGTGAGCTAACGCGTAGCTTTGAAGACGCTGCCACAGATTCAACCCCTCTGACTTTTGAATAGGTCAAGTTTGAATGTCGGGGGTGGCGCTAGATTGGGGTAGGAAATCGAAATACCGTCAAGGTGTCGTACTGACAGAAGCTGTGGCGGAGCAAGCATTGGCAGGGATTGGGTTTGGTCAACGTGCCGTCGTGATCAGTCATGACTGTGATATTGCCAGTGATACGAATAAGGAACCCAACATCGAAGTCCTTTTGGCTACAGTGGTAACCGACGAGAACCATGCCTTTCTTCAGGCCAAAAATCCGCGCCAATTACATCTTGTATTCGTACACCAAGGGAATAAGTGCGTACTTGATCTACGTGCCACAGAAAAGAGATGCGTCCACAAAGAGAACTTGATAGACACTGATCCAGACCCTGACTTTCTTTTGACCGAGAATAATCGCCAAATCCTCCAGCGTTGGTTGGCGGCTCGCTATCGCCGACATGCTTTCCCGGACAAGTTAAATAACCGCATTAAACACAGCTTTGGAAAGGCGGAAGAATGGCTCAAGAAAAAAGGGGCTGGCATCATTGCGGTTTATATCGACTATCAGCCTCGCAACGAAGAGCTATCTGACAGTGCACCCTATGAATTATGGGTTTATGTCGTCGCTGATTCATCTGCTGTTGATGGTATGGAGCAAGCCAAAGCTTTAGCTGCCAAGCTTGAAGAAGGTCTTGCCGAGACTAAAGGTGTCGATCTGCGAGAGATTGAGGCTAAAAGTGATCTTGAATTTACACTTTTCGATAGCCGCCGCACATTTGAGTTTCGCCTGGAGCATCTCAGTTTTCGATCGACCCCCTTTGGCCCCATGGCCGAATCGTGATGCGTAAGGTGTGATCGCTATGAAATTCAGCAAGTAGCTCCGATGGAGTAACTCGCAATCCGGGATGCAACGGAGTGTCGATCCCCGGTTGCGCTATCGCCTCATCCGGGCTTGCTCGTTCCCCTAATAATCAAGGTTAAAGAATACCAGCACAGCCTCCGGCGGACGCCCCACAGCCGCCTTGCCCTCAGCCACCACGATGGGCCGCTCTATGAGGATGGGATGTGCAATCATGGCGGCAATCAGCTCATCACGTGTCAGCCTAGGGTCATCCAGCCCCGCCTCCTTGTATATTGCCTCCTGCTTGCGCATCAAATCGCGCGGTGCCATGCCAAGGAAGGAGAGAATCTTTTTCAGCCCGGTCTTGCTGGGCGGATCTTTCAGGTATTCGATAACGAGCGGCTCGACACCCTTATCCCGCAAAAGCTGGAGCGTTTGCCGTGATTTGCTACAATGCGGATTATGGTAGATGGTGACGTCGGCGCGCATGGCGGTTATCCCGGAAGTTTGGATGGTTCATTTTATCAGGCGCGCCGCCCTTAGATGAGATAAGTTTATGAACAGTGATTACAACGTGCAGGTTCAGGCGGAATCCTTTTACATCGAGGATCAGTCTATCCCGGAGCGGGACCAGTATGTGTTTGCCTACCGCATCACCATCCGCAATACCGGGGAGGTGGCGGCCAAGCTCATGACCCGTCACTGGGTTATTACCGACGCCAATGGCAAGGTACAAGAGGTGCGCGGCGAAGGGGTGGTCGGCGAGCAGCCGCATCTTAAGCCGGGCGATGAATTCCAGTACACCAGCGGCGCGATTATCGAAACCCCGGTCGGCACGATGGAGGGTAGCTATCAGATGGTCGCCGATGACGGCGGACATTTCGACGCGGACATCTCTCCATTCACGCTCGCCGCGCCGCGTGTGCTGCATTGAAATACGGGAATGGACGAGGCCGCTGATTTTATGGTAGAACTTTTATGTCCTGCTGCGAATTGAGATAATCATGCACAACTTTCCCTGCCCGCGCTGCCAAGCGCACAGCATAACCCTCAAAGATAAGTTCCATGCGGGGTTATGGGTGCCCATCTTTTGCAGCAATTGTGGCGCGAAACTGACACCGCTACCGATTTTGCTGGGGCTGCTGCACGCCATTTATGTCTGGAACGTCCTGTGGCTTTATGCCACCTACAAGTTCGATCTCACCGTGTGGTGGTATCCCATTGTCATGGTGGAGTGGGTGGTGCTTGAGCTGTTAAGCATCTGGTATATGCCGCTCGCCGTATTGCGATCCGAACCCCACCAATAAGACCGTCCTGACCCATGACACGGATACTCGGTGTCGGTATCGCCACCCTGGACATCATCAATACCGTGGATGGCTTTCCCGCGGAAGATGGCGAGGTGCGGGTCCTAACCCAGCGTATTTGCCGTGGTGGCAATGCCACCAATACCCTGGTAATGCTGAGCCAGCTTGGGCACGCATGCGCCTGGGGCGGGGTGCTGGCGGACGAACCCGACGGCAAGCGCATCCTCGATGATCTCGCCCATCACCGCATTGATACGAGCGCTTGCCGCCAGGAGGCACAAGGCAAGGTGCCGACCTCGTACATCGCGTTGAACCGGCGCAACGGTTCGCGCACCATCATCCATTACCGTGACCTCCCCGAATACAGTTTTGCCGATTTCAGCCGCATCGACCTGTCCGGTTTTGGCTGGCTGCACTTCGAAGGCCGCGCGGTTGACGAGACACGTCGCATGTTGGAACTGGCCCGCACCGCAGCGCCCCACACACCGCGTTCGGTCGAGATCGAAAAATCACGGCCGGCTATCGAGAGCCTGTTTCCCCTCGCCGATGTACTGCTGTTCTCGCGCAACTATGCCCGGTCATGCGGCATCGAAGATGCCGGCGCCTTTTTGCGCCACGTACGCAGCCTGGCACCCCACGCCGATCTGGTGTGCGCCTGGGGTGATGAAGGAGCGTATGGCCTGACGCGGGATGGAATGACGCACCACAGCCCTGCCTTTCCTCCATCTGTGGTGGTTGACACCCTGGGCGCGGGCGACACCTTCAATGCGGGCATCATTCATGCCCGCTTGAACGGCCTTACCTGGGAACACGCCATGCGGTTCGCATGCGAGCTTGCGGGGAAGAAGTGCGGGTGGGTGGGGCTTGATATCCACGTACCAATCACCCTCACCCCAACGGCTTCGCCCCCTCGCTACGCTCTCCCCGCCTTGCGGGAGAGGGGGAGTAAACACAAGTAGGACTGGCTTCCTGTTATTTCTGCGCAGCCGAACGGCCCACGACTACCGTAACCATCTTATCAGGATGGATGCGCCGCTTGAAGGCATCCTGGATTTGCGGCAGGGTGATAGCATCCACCTTGGCGATAAAGGTGTCCAGGTAGTTCAGCGGCATGTTGTAAAAGCCGATCATGCCAATGTAATCGACTATCTTTTTGTTGGTGTCGATGCGCAGCGGAAAGCCGCCGGTGATGTTTTTCTTTGAGGCTTCGAGCTCCTTGGCGGTGGGGCCTTTTTCAACAAATGTACCCAGCGTGTCGCGCATCACCTTGAGTGCCTCATCGGCCTGATCGGAACGGGTTTGCAAGCCCATGGTGAAGGGTCCCCGGTCGCGCATCGGCATGAAATAGCTGTAAACGCTATATGACAAACCGCGCTTTTCGCGGACTTCCTCGCTCAGACGCGACACCAGCCCGCTACCGCCCAGGGTGTGGTTGCCCACGTACAGCGCAAAATAATCGGGATCGTTGCGGCTCATGCCCGGCTGGCCGGAGAGGATATGGGTTTGCGCTGAAGGGTATTCGATGGTGACGGTCTGTGCTGCCGTCAAATCGTTCACCTTGGGCAAGGCGGGCGCAGGCTCGCCTTCCGGCAGTTTGCCCACCAGGGTGTCGGCCAGCGCTTGCGCCTGGGCACGGTCCAGCGCGCCGACGATGGCCACCACGGCATTGCGCGCCACATAGTAGCGGCTGTGGTGGTTGACGGCGTCATCGCGGGTCAACGCATTGAGCGATTCTTCGGTGCCCAGCGGTGGCGCACCATAGGGGTGATCGCCATATATGGCCTTGTCGAACGCTTTGTCGGCAATGGCATCCGGTGATTGCTGCTGCTGACGCAGGCCGATCAACATGCGCTTGCGCACACGCTCGAAGGCATCCTGCGGAAAGGTGGGCTGACGCAGGATCAGTGCCAGGGTGTCGAGGGCTGGTTGCAGCACCTCCGATTTGCTCAGGCTGCGCAGGCTGACCGTGGCTGTGTCCAGCTCGGCAGCGGTGGCGAATTGCGCGCCCAGATCGCCGAAGCGTTCCGCAATCTGGTCGGCGTTCAGGTCGCCAGCGCCATCGTTAAGCAGGCCGCTGGTAAGTTGCGCCAGGCCCCCCTTGGCCCCGTCACGCGCACCGCCCGCGTCAAACATGACGCGCACATCGACTATCGGCAGCTCCGGTGCAGGCACGAAAAAGACGCGCGCGCCGTTGGCGGTCTGCCACTGCTGGATCGCGGGGGCGGCGCTGGCAAAGGTTGCGGGCAACAGGCTGAATACGGCGACAACCGCAAACACAGCAATTTTTCTCGCATTGTTGAACATGAGGCGTTGCTTCCTGGGCTGAATGGTCGGGGAATTGGTCATATGGAGATTAACGGCCATGGCGACCTCCTCCGGCGGGCATCGCACCATGCGCCGGCTTATCGCCCATCGGCTGCGGATCGAGCACCGCCACGGTGAGGCCGTCGTCCACAAGATATTTGCGCGCCACCTGCTGCACCTGGTCGGCGGTCACGGCGCTGAGCTTGTCGACATACTCATCGAGCAGCTTGGGGTCCAGCCCCACCGTGACCAGCGTGCCGATCTGCATGGCCTGGTAAAACGGCGAGTCCAGCTCGTAGACCTTGCTGGCGATGACCTGCGCCTTGATGCGGGCAAGCTCCTGCGCACTCACCGGCTCGTCCTGGAGGCGCTTGATCTGATCGCGAATCGCCTGTTCCAGATCCGCTACGCTGCGATCCTGGGACGGCGTGCCGGCGAAGTTGAATACATCCGCGCCACGGTTATACATGTTGTAGCCCGCACCCACCTCGGCGGCGATTTGTGAGCCGCGCACCAACTCTTTGGCGAAGCGCGCGCTGTCGCCACCATCCAGGACACCGGCCAACATCTCCAGCGCGTAGGGTTCCCAGCTTTCCTTGGCGGTCTTGATGACCGGCACCTTGTAGCCCATCAGCAAATAAGGCAACTCCGCCGGAGCCTTGACAGTGACGCGGCGCACGCCCTTTTGTTCTATTTCCTGACGCGGCTTGGTGGGGGTTATCTTGCTGGGTTTGAGCGGCCCGAAATACTGCTTGGCCAGCTTAAATACCTCGTCAGCCTTCACATCGCCCACCACCACGACCGTGGCGTTATTCGGGGCATACCATTGCCGGTACCACTCACGCAGGTCTTCGGCACGGAGGTTTTCCAGGTCATCCATCCAGCCAATAACGGGATGATGGTAGCCGCTGTTGACGAAGGCGGCGGCGGTGAACTGCTCCTGGGTCAGCGACTGCGGCTCATCATCGGTACGCAGACGGCGCTCCTCCATCACCACCTTGATCTCTTTGGCGAATTCCTCCGGTTGTAATAGAAGATTGCGCATGCGATCCGCCTCCAGCTCGAAACTCACCTTGAGGCGGCTTTTCTCCATTTGCTGGAAATAGGCGGTGTAATCCTGGCCAGTAAAGGCGTTCTCACGCCCGCCGTTGGCGGCGATGATGCGTGAAAAATCCCCGGCGGGATGTTTGGAAGTACCCTTGAACATCATGTGTTCCAGCACGTGAGAGACGCCGGTGATGCCGTCATTCTCGTAGCTGCTGCCTACCTTGTACCAGACCTGCGACACCATCACCGGGGCGCGATGATCCTCTTTGACGATCACCCGCAAACCATTGTCCAGCGTGGTTTCGCGTAAAGAGTTCTCCGCCTGCGCGGATGGCATGAGAGACATACTGAAAAAGGCGGTGAGTAACAGGAAGCGTATCGGCATATGATGTAGTCCTTGTTGTTGTCTTGAAGCCAGACTGAAACGGGGGCGCGAATGATGTTAGAATATTCTGCATCATCACGCCTAGCAGCCTGTCTGACTTAGGGGATCGTAGCGAGAAAGTGGGAGAGCGAGGACAGTTTTCCGCTATTTTGAGGAGAATAGCTGGCACTATTCGACGAAAAATAGCGGAAAAATGGACCGCTCTCCCGCTTTCGCAGTAGATTCGACCTAAGTCCGACAGGCTGCTAAATCTCAGACACTGAGCTTATTGACCGAGAATAGCATGTTTGGTTTCCTGAAAAAAAAGGGCGACGATAAAATTCCGCCCGATTCGAGCGCCGCCCCGGACGTTGCAGCGCCCGCCGAGCAGCCAGCCGGGTTATTCGATCGCCTGAAAAACCGCCTGACGCGCACCCGTCAGGGCCTGACCGAGGGTCTGGCCAGCCTGGTGCTGGGTAAAAAACAGATCGACGCGGAGGTGCTGGAAGACCTCGAAACCCGGTTGCTGAGTGCCGATGTCGGCGTGGACGCCACGCGCAAGATCATCGGTGATCTGACCGCGCGGGTGGCGCGCAAACAACTCGCCGACGCCGATGCCCTGTTTGCCGCGCTACGCGAGGATATGCTGGCTATTTTGCAGCCCTGCGATAAGCCCCTGGCGATTCCCGAGAACCGCAAAGCGCCGTTTGTGCTGCTCATGGTGGGGATTAACGGCGCGGGCAAAACCACCACCATCGGCAAGCTCGCCAAGCGCTTCCAGAACCAGGGGCACTCCGTCATGCTCGCCGCGGGCGACACCTTCCGCGCCGCGGCGGTGGAGCAGTTGCAGGTATGGGGTGAGCGCAACGGCATCCCGGTGATCGCGCAGAAACAGGGCGCCGACCCCGCATCAGTGGCCTACGATGCCCTCCAGGCCGCCAGGGCGCGCGGCGTGGACGTGCTGATCGCCGACACGGCGGGTCGGCTGCACACGCAGGCCAACCTCATGGAAGAACTGAAAAAGATCAAACGGGTCATCGCCAAACTCGACCCCGACGCCCCTCATGAGGTGATGCTGGTGGTTGACGCCGGCATAGGCCAGAATGCGCTCAACCAGGCCCAGCAATTCGGCCAGGCGGTGGGCCTGACCGGCATCACCCTTACCAAGCTGGACGGTACCGCCAAGGGCGGCATCATCTTCGCCATTGCACAAAAGACGGGCCTGCCGATCCGCTTTATCGGCGTCGGCGAAGGCATCGATGACCTGCGCGAATTTGATGCTGCGGAATTTGTTGATGCGCTGCTGGGGGAAGAAGGGGTGGCAAGGAAATAAAGATGGAACTGATAGCCCTCCTGCAACCTGCTGCTTTATAAAACATGATCCAGTTCACCAACGTCACCAAACGCTACCCCGGCGGCCATGAAGCCCTGCGCAATGTCAGTTTCGAGCTGAAATCTGGGGAGATGGCCTTTCTCACCGGGCACTCCGGGGCGGGCAAAAGCACCCTGCTCAAGCTGATCACCCGTATCGAGCGGCCCACCACTGGGCAGGTAATGGTCAACGGCAAGAATCTCGGCAAGCTGAGCCGCCGCCATGTCCCGGCGGTGCGGCGCCAGATCGGCATGATCTTCCAGGATCACAAGCTCATCAACGAGCGCACCGTGTTCGACAACGTGGCCCTGCCGCTGGTGATCGCCGGCCTGCACAACCACCCGGAAATCGCCCGCCGGGTGCGCGCTGCGCTCGACAAAGTGGGGCTGCTGGGCAAGGAAAAACAGTATCCGGTGACGCTCTCCAGCGGCGAACAGCAGCGCGTCGGCATCGCCCGCGCTGTCGTCAACAAACCGGCACTGTTATTGGCCGACGAACCCACAGGAAACCTCGACCCCGATCTGGCGGCGGAGGTGATGGGATTGTTCGGGCAATTCAACCAGGTCGGCGTCACCGTGCTGATCGTCAGCCACAACGTCGACCTCATCAGCCGCTTCCGTTCACGCATACTGCACCTGGAAAAAGGCGGGCTGGTGTAGGGTGCGTCCGACGCACCACACCCAACACCGAAAAACTACACACACATTGATGCGCATAAAAAACTACTTACTCAACCACCTCTACGCCTTCTTTTATAGCCTGGGCCAGATCAGCCGCGCGCCGCTGTCCAGCGTCATGACCATGGTGGTGATCGGCATCACCCTGGCCTTCCCCGCCGGGCTGTATGCGGTACTGAAAAATGCCCAGCAACTCAGCGCGGGTTGGGATGATGTAGCGCAAATCTCGGTGTTTCTCAAAAAAGAAGTGGGCGACCAGGCCATGGCCGAACTGGCAAAGCGTTTGCATGACCGTCCGGATATCGCCAAAATTACGACCGTCCCGGCAGCCCAGGCGCTGGATGAATTCAGGAAACTTTCCGGTTTTGACGACGCCCTGCGCGCCCTGGAGGAAAATCCCCTGCCTTCCGTGCTGATAATCCAGCCAGCTGCGGGGTATGCTGACCCGACGGCCGTCGAACATCTGCAGGCGTCGCTGCGGAAACTTCCGGAAGCGGATTTTGTCCAACTCGATATACAGTGGGTACAACGCCTGCACGCGGTGCTTGAAATCGCCAAACGCGGCGTGGAGATACTCGCTGTGTTGCTGGGGCTGGCAGTGCTGCTGATTGTGGGGAATACCATCCGCCTGGGAGTCCAGAGCAACCGTGATGAAATCGCGATTACCAAACTGATCGGCGCCACCGATGGTTTTGTACGCCGCCCCTTTTTATATGCCGGGATCTGGTACGGGCTACTGGGCGGCATCATCGCCTGGGGGCTGGTCAGTCTCGCGCTGCTGCTGCTGGATGAGCCGGTGAGGAAGGTGTCGGCCTTGTATGACAGCGCCTTCGCCTTGGGTATGCTGGATGTCTGGACCACCCTGTTGCTGCTAACCTCGGGCACGCTGCTCGGCCTGCTTGGATCGTGGTTGGCGGTGGGCAAGCATTTGCGGGCGGTTGAACCCGATTGACGTTTAAACCTAAAAACGGCCGTTGGAGCCTACTGCGAATGCCTAATGCACCGAATCTGCGCGAGAAAATCGCAAAATCTGTCCTCACCGTAGTGCATTGCTACGGCTGCGGAATATTTTGCGATTTTCTCGCCCATCTTCAGCACCTTAGTCATTCTCGCTACGGCTCCAACGGCCGTTTTTAGGTTAAATGGAACATTTTTCCGGATTAGCACTCTAACCGTAGGAGTGCTAATATTGGCACCTACTTTGAGATTTATTGAGATAGATCAAATCATGGTACCGGAAAAACTGCTATATACACACCATAACTCTAAAATGGAGAGGGGGGTACAGCAATGAACAAAACCATGCAGTTGGATTTAGTATTGCCGCCAGTGGGCAGTATCGAGGCCTATACCCAGGCGGTAGCGCGCATACCTATATTGACAGCAGAAGCTGAGCACGAACTCGCGCTGCGCCTGCGCAACGATAATGACCTGGATGCCGCCCGGCATTTGGTCATGTCGCACCTGCGCTTTGTCGTGCATGTCGCGCGCGGCTATAGCGGTTATGGACTGGCGCAGGCGGACCTCATCCAGGAGGGCAACATCGGCCTGATGAAGGCGGTCAAACACTTTGACCCCACCATGAACGTGCGTCTGGTGTCATTCGCCGTACACTGGGTGCGCGCCGAAATGCACGAATTCATCCTGCGCAACTGGCGCATCGTGCGGGTGGCGACCACCAAGGCACAACGCAAGCTGTTCTTCAATCTGCGCAGCTCCAAGAAGCACCTCGGCTGGTTCAGCCGCGAGGAGGTCGACGCACTCGCCAAGAAATTGGACGTAAGTCCGGACGTGGTGCGCGAAATGGAAATGCGCATGAACGGCTACGACGCCTCCTTCGACCCCTATAGCGAGACTGAGGATGCCGACGCCACCAACATAGCCCCTGCGGCTTATCTGGCGGACGTGCAGGCGGATCCTTCGATGATGCTGGAGAACAGCGATTGGGAGTCGAGTGGAACGGAACGTTTGCGCAACGCCCTCACCGTGCTGGACACACGCAGCCAGGACATCCTTCAGCGCCGCTGGCTGGCCGAAGACAAGGCCACCCTGCATGACCTGGCAGACAAATACCAGGTCTCGGCTGAGCGCATCCGCCAACTGGAAAAGAGCGCCATGAAAAAGCTCAAGCAGGCGCTGGAAGCATAATGGCGCCTACTTTTTAAGCCAATGCAGGGTGGGTTAGCGTTTTTGCGTACCCTGCCCCAAGCGTTGCATAGCAACTCAACACGTTGTTTAATGAATGCCTGGCGGCACATGTGGTGGGTTACGGCACAAGCTGCATGCCTAACCCACCCTATATTTGGCTGTGCAAGCTACTGACTTACATGACGCCGTAGCTTTGCTGTCATCCTCCATATTCACTCCAGCCGTCCCGCCTCTAACACCGGCACCATCCAATAGTGCAGGCCGCTACCGGCGAAGTCACGTTTAAGCCCTTCGATTATTTCAAGCGCCACCTTGACAGAGAGGTGACACTGAAACATCAGTTTTCGGCTCCGGCCCGTGACCTGTTCGGCTATGCTCAGACGCTGATTTCCAGTGCCATGGCCGTCGATCTTCAGGCTCGTGAAACCATTCATTCCCTCACAGGTAAGCAGCCAGTCCACCAGTGCGTCTTCGATTGCCGGGGTGGCGATAATCTCAAGCAGGCATTCATTCATAATGTTGTCCTCAATCAAATCAGGTTGAGCGTGGCTCTCCGAAACGCCGGTACAAAATCGGCAACAACACCAACGTAAGAAGGGTGGACGTGATCAGCCCGCCGATCACGACTATCGCTAGCGGGCGCTGAATTTCCGAGCCGGGGCCGGTGGCGAATAGCAGCGGCGCGAGGCCGAAGGCGGTGATCGAGGCCGTCATCATCACCGGCCGCAGGCGGCGCTTGGCGCCTTCCACCACTACCTGCGCGAGCGCCATGCCCTGGGCGCGCAACTGGTTGAAATAGCTCACCAGCACCACGCCGTTGAGCACGGCAATGCCGAGCAGGGCGATAAAACCCACCGAGGCGGGTACCGAGAGGTATTCACCCGACAGCCACAGGGCGAACACACCGCCGATCATGGCGAAAGGAATGTTGGACAGCACCAGTATCGACTGGCGCACCGAACCAAACGTGGAAAACAGCAGCAGGAAAATCAGGCCTATTGCAACCGGCACCACGATGGACAGACGCGCGGCGGCGCGTTGCTGATTCTCGAATTGACCGCCCCATTCCAGATGGTAGCCACTGGGCAACGGCACCTGTTGCGCGACCGTGCGCCGCGCCTCTTCGACAAAGCCCACCAGATCACGGCCCTGCACGTTGGCGATTACTACGACCATACGTGCGGCGCGCTGGCGATCCACCTTCACCGGGCCTTCCACGCGCGTGAGCTTTGCCACGGTGGCAAGCGGTACATTGTGGCCATCGGGCAGGGTGATGAGCAGGTTGGCGAAGGTGGCGGGCGAATCCACGCCCGTGCGCAGGATCAGCGGGGTGCGGCGCATGCCCTCGTGGATGGTGCCTACCCGGTTGCCTTCAAGCTGGGCGCGCAGCGTATTCTCCAGCTCATCGACGGAGAGACCAAGGCGGCCCGCCGCCAAGCGGTCAATGTCGATCTTGAGAAACTGCATGCCCGCATTGCGGGTGGTGTAGACATCCTGGCTGCCTTTGATGGAACGTACCGCAACGGCGATTTCTTCGGCCTTTTTGTTGAGGGTATCGATGTCGGTGCCGAACAGCTTGATGGCCAAGTCGCCGCGCACGCCGATAATCATCTCCGAGACGCGCATCTCGATAGGCTGGGTGAAGTTGTAGACCAGACCAGGAATATCATCCATCACTTTGCGCAACTCCTCGATCAACGCCTCCTTGTTCTTCATGCGCCACTGCTCGCGCGGTTTGAGCACGAGGAAGGTATCCGTCTGATTGAGGCCCATCGGGTCGAGGCCAATCTCGTCCGACCCCACTCGCGCAACAATGCCGGTCACCTCCGGCACGCGCGCCATGATCTCCTGCTGGATCTTGAGGTCGAGGGCGGCGGATTGTTCGAGCGTGATCGACGGCAGCTTTTCCACGCCAATGATAATGTCGCCTTCATCCATGGTGGGCATGAAGGTCTTGCCGATTTGGGTATACACCACGGCGGTGAGCGCCAAGGCGACCAGCGCCACGGTGACGACGGTGCGCGTATGAACCAGCGACCAATCGAGCAGCGGCGTATACAGCCGGGCAAGGGCACGCACCAGCCAGGGGTCGCCGTGCCCCGTACTCTTGAGCAGGAACGAGGCAATCACCGGGATCACGGTGAGCGAGAGCAACAACGAGGCGCTCAGCGCGAACACGATGGTGAGCGCCACCGGACTGAACAGCTTGCCCTCCAGTCCCTGCAGGGTAAGCAACGGCAGGAACACGGTGATGATGATCAGGATGCCGGCGGTAACCGGCACCGCGACTTCGCGCACCGAGCGGTAGATCACATGCAGGCGCGGCAGGCGCGCGGCCTGTTCGTGGGCGAGGTGCGCGACGCTGTTTTCCACAACGACCACCGCGGCATCGACCAGCATGCCGATGGCAATCGCCAGTCCGCCCAGGCTCATCAGATTGGCGGACATGCCGAACTGGTTCATCAGAATAAACGTGACCAGCGCCGCCAGAGGCAGCGCGAGCGCCACCGTCACGGCGGCGCGCAGGTTACCGAGAAACAGCACCAGCAGGATTACCACCAGCGCGATTGCCTCCAGCAGCGCTTCCGCTACGGTAGTGACGGCGCGCTCCACCAGGTGGCCGCGATCATAAAAGACCTTGAGGCTGACGCCTGGCGGCAGGCTGGGCTTGATCTCGTCGAGCTTGGCGCGCACCCCAGCCACCACCTGCCGGGCGTTGGCGCCACGCAGCCCCAGCACCAGTCCTTCCACCGCCTCGCCCTGGCCGTTGCGTGTCACAGCGCCATAGCGTGTGAGCGCGCCGATGCGCACCTCGGCGACATCCGCAACGCGCACCGGCACGCCACGGTCGTTTTTGACCACGATGGCGCGCGCGTCGTCGAGGGTTTTGATGCGGCCCTCGGCGCGCACCAGCAGCGCCTCCTCGCCGTCATTGATGCGCCCCGCGCCGTCATTGCGATTGTTCATCTCCAGCGCCTGTTGCAGCATTTGCAGGGTGACGCCGCGCGCGGTCATGCGCACGTTGTCCGGCGTCACCTCGAAGGCGCGCGCCAGCCCGCCCAGTACGTTCACATCGGCCACGCCCGGCACGGTACGCAGCGCCGGGCGTATCACCCAGTCAAGCAGGCTGCGCCGCTCCATCAGCGACAGGCCGCCACCCTCAATGGTAAACATGAACATCTCACCCAGCGGTGTGGTCAACGGCGCGATGCCGCCGCTGATGCCGGGCGGCAGATCACCCCGCACACTGTTGAAGCGCTCGGTCACCTGCTGGCGCGCCCAATAGATATCCGTGCCATCAGCGAAGTCCACGGTGACGTCGGTGAGCGCATATTTGGTCTCCGAACGCAGCATGGTCTGGTGGGGAATGCCCAGCATCTCCACCTCGATGGGCGCGGTGATACGCGCCTCCACCTCCTCGGGCGTCATGCCAGGGGCCTTGATGATGATCTTGACCTGAGTGGAGGACACATCCGGGAAGGCGTCGATGGGGAGGTTATTGACGGCCAGCGTCCCGCCGCCTATCAGCAGCGCCACCATCAGCAGCATCAGCAGGCGCTGAGTCAGTGCGAATTGGATCAGGCGTGACAACATCACTCATGCCCTCCGCTGCCGCCCAATCCCATCCATGCACCTTTCACCGCCGCCACGCCGCGCACCGCGACGCGCTCATCGCCACGCAGCTCGCCGGCGATCACGCTACGGCCATTTTGTTCGCTGACAATCTGTACGGGCTGGGCGCGGAAGCCCTGTACGGTCTGCACGAAAATCACGCTCTGTTTCGCGCCACGTGCCACGGCAGCGGCAGGTACGCTATAACGCTGCCCGGCAGTGGGGGCGGTCAACTGCGCCTCGATGAACTGGCCCGGCCGCAGGCGGTCCGCGCCGCGCGTGATCTCGGCGCGCAGCAGCACGGTCTGGTTTTCGGGGTCCATGTCACGCCCGATCATAATCAGACGGCCCGATGCCGATGCGGCTGGCGCCTCCACGCCCTGCCCGGTTTTCAAGCTGTTCACCCGCTCCTGCGGCACGCGCAGCTCCAGCCACAGCGTGTCCAGCCGCGCCATGCGGTAGAGTGCTTCGAGGCGATCCACGCGCTGCCCAGCCACCACCTTTTGCTCCAGCACGATCCCGGCAATGGGCGCTGTTATGGTGAGCGTGCCGCTCAGCGCGCGCGTCTGTTCCAGGCGGCGTAACGCGGCTTCATCCATCCCTGCCAGGCGCAAGGTTTGACGGCGCTCATTGAGCGCCGACGCCAACTCCTCATGGCGGCTTTTAGTGGTTAGATAACGGCGCTCGGCGATGATGCCGTCCTTGAACAACTGCTCGTCGCGCGCCAACTCGGACTTGGCCAGCCGCACCTGGGTCAACGCCTGGAGATAGCCGCCTTGTTCTGTGACAAGCTCGGTGCTGCGGAGGGTAGCAAGGGCTTGTCCCTTGCTTACCTTGTCACCCACGGCGGCCAGCAGCGCCTCCACCAGTCCGCTTTGGGAGGCGCTGACCACACGCTCCTGCGCAGGCGGAATCACCACGCGCGCCGGGAAGCGGCTGCTCAACACCACCGCCGCTGGTTCCAGCGGCGCGACCGCGATGCCCAGCGTCTTGAGTTGGGCGGGAGTGAAACGGATATCATCAGCGGCCTGCGCCGCAGGGGAGGCCGTTGTAATGGTCAGAAAACAGGCTGTCATTACAGCCCGCAAAATGTTTGGATGGTAAGCTGTTATTTTTTTCATGGTATTTCTCCAGCGGCCTGGTTATAGCGCGCGATATCTCTTTGTAATTGCAGTCCAAGCTGCTGTTCGGCGCGTTCTGCGGCAAACGCCAGCGTCTGTACGCGCAGCAGAGCCACCAGATCAATCTCGCCGATGGCGAAGGCCTTTTTCATCAGACGCAGGCTTTCCTGCGCCAGGCGGTTTTGCTCGACGGCCAGATCAAACCCGGCGCGCGCCAGCGCCAGGGCGTGCTCCGCCTCGTCCAGCGCCAGATCCAGCTCGCGCTTGAGCGCATCGCGCACACTCTGCGCCTCGGATTGAGCTACCATCGAGGCTGCCAGCCGGGGGCCGGCATGAGCCGCGCTGTGCAGCGGCAGGGTTAGGGCGATGCCGACGCTGTCGCTACCCGCGCTTCTAAGCGTTGACTGCTCACGCCGGGCACCCAGGGTAAGCAGGGGATTGCCGCGCCGCTCCTCCCTGGCCAATTGTGTCTCGGCGACGGCTTGCGCCACGCGGCTCTGGCCGTCGGCAAGCAGGGGGTGATCGCCAGTGACAGCAGTTTGCGTCGACGGGGCTTCGTTGCGCACTGCGGGCAACGCTTCGATGCCCGTCAATGCCTCATAACGGTGCAGCGCGTGCTTGAGTTCGGTGTGGGCGCGCAGGTATTGCGCCTGGCGGCGTAGCGTTTCATCCTGCACCAGCAGCAGATCGACCCTGGCCAGTTCGCCTGCCGCCATGCGCTTGCGCACATCCTGCTCCAGCGCCTGCGCGGCGCGCCATTGCTGCTCCGCCAACGCCAGATCATTTTCCAGCAAGGCCACATCCCACAGGCGCTCGCGCACCTGCCCGGCCACCTCCAGCCGCAGGGCTTGCTCCAATGCCTTCAGCCCCATACCTGCTTGATCGGCGACCGCCCTTCTCGCCTGCTTCTGTCCGAGCAGCCACAGCGGCATCTGGACGCCACCTTCCCACTCGGTCAGCCCATCCCGGCTGCCGATCTGATCGGTCTGGTGACGCAATACCAACGCCGTGGGGCCTGCCAGCGGGTTGCCCGCCTGGCGGCGCAGCGCATCCACCTGTTCGCCACGCGGCGCAATCACCTGCTGGCGCGGGTAACGCTCGAAGGCCTGCTGCATCACATCATGTAGCGTCAGGCGCGGGTCTATCGCCACACGGATGGCATCGTCGGCAGGAGGCGCCGCCAAGGCATGGCCCGTCAGGCAGATCCAAAGCACCATGCCCCAGATAAGGACGTACGACGTCGCACCCCGTAAGGGCATCAATCGCATAAAATCTCCACATTAATAAAATGAATTACCGCCGCCACACCCGCAAGGTAAGGGCAACATACCATCGGCAGGATATCCCGCCAGAGGTTAAAGCAGGCTTAAATGAATGGGGGGGCGCGCGGCGCGCAAGGGGAGATGTGAGGGCAGGGCTGGAACGAAGGAACGTCACTCAGGACAAGGTGTTGCAACACAATCGGGGCCGGAAACTCCGGGATGGAGGGAGGAACGCCAGCGGGTGGACTCTTCTTGGCCTTGAAAGGCGGAACCTCAGCCAGGCCGCCTTCGATACCGATGGGCATTCCGACGGCGGCAGGCACTGTGTCAATGGCTGAGGCATCATCCGAGCTGGCGCTGGCGCCATAATCAACGCCACCATTTTTCAGGTGGACAGGCAGCACATGGATATGCGCCCCCATCGCGGCGGCCGGACCATCGCCGTCATCGCCACCCACATGCGCATGGGCCAATGGGGACATCGCCTGGATGGCCACGATCCAGAAAATAAGAAACAGATTACTGTAGCGTCTCAGCATCGTATGCGTATCACCTGGACGCCTGGAAATAAAACGGATGCATAACACTGTACCACAATACACAGAATTTTAAAGCAGCAGGGTAAGAACCTGTTCACGATCTCGCTGAAGGGCGCATTGCGGCGTTACCCTTGATATATTGGGGCGCACTCAAAATGCGGGGCCGTGAAGCGGCAGACTTCGTGTATGCTCCGCTTCGCTCTTCCCTTGATCGAGATCGTGAACAGGTTCTAAGCAAGCGTCTTGGCATCAGATGCACTGATGCCGTTCTTGCCATACTTATGAGATCATTCGGGTTAAGAGACTAAAAACGGCTATCGGAGAAGTAAAGCATGGAAATTACATTTGATATCCAGCGCGCCCCACCCTCGGCCACTGATATTGCTATCGCACGTGAGAAACTCTTGCAGGACAAAGCCATTCTCGAACGCCGGGACTGGAAAATTTTTCTGGCAATGATCATGGTAATGATCTCGCTGTTAATTCTGGCGCTGACCGTGGGGCGTCCGCTCCTTGAGCAAGGCAACAGCAGCCCCACCATTGTCACCGCCCTCGTCCTCTTCACCCCGTACATCGTTTTCTGGGTATTCGCCATATACGGCAACATTCGCCAGCAGCGCGTTGACGCACCAAAGAAAGATGTGAACAACGCCCTTGCATCCTTGGCTGAACTCGCTCCTGATGAGGCCACAAGCGTTGCTGCCTGGAACCGCCAGAACACCGTGATTGCCGCCTATCAAGCACTGCTCGCCACTCAGGGAAGACCGCTTGTTCAGGGGGAAGCGGATGCCATGAAACACTGGGTTGAAGCTCATGCCAGCATACCTGTAACAACAGATTAACGAACCCTACAGGCCATGTACATCCCCGAGCATTTCAAAGAAACAAACCCGGAGCACATCAGCACGCTGATCAAAGATTATCCCTTTGGCACACTGGTAACCGCTCCCAATAGCGTGCCTTTTGCCAGCCATCTGCCGTTCCTCTTTGAGCCTGAAAACGGCAAACTGCTTGGCCATATGGCACGGGCAAACCCGCAATGGCAACACTTGGTAGCAGACCGTATAGTGCTGGCCGTCTTTCAGGGTCCGCACGCCTATGTTTCACCCTCATGGTATTCCTCGCCGGGTGTCCCAACCTGGAACTACGCGGTAGTTCACCTCTATGGCAAACCACGGCTCATCGAAGACGAATCGGAACTTGCAGCCTTGATTGCCCGTTTAACCAAAACTCATGAATCGCATATGCCAAGCCCTTGAGAACCCAATCTCGCAGATGAAAGGCGCTCTAAATTACTGAGCATGATTGTGGGCTTCGAAATTGAAATCACGGATGTTCAGGGCAAATTCAAACTGAGCCAAAACCGCTCCGCCGAAGACCAGCCTTTCGTGTTTTTCGTGGACCGCATCTTTTCATCGGACGTGCGTAACACGCATATATTGTTCAATCGTTATCCACTATTCGCCGAACGCTTTTTCAGGTGCATCAGCAGCAATGACACCGCCGCCGGTGTGACACCGGGGATGCGCGCGGCCTGGCCGAGGGTGGCGGGGCGCTGTGTCGTGAATTTCTGGCGCACTTCGTTGGACAGGCCGGGCACCGTGCCGTAATCCAGATCGTCGGGCAGGGTCGTCTCTTCATTGCGGCGGCTGCGTTCGATCTCGTCGTGCTGGCGATCGATATAGCCGGAATACTTGGCTTGGATCTCAACCTGCTCGGCCACTTTGGCGTCCACCACCGAGGGCCCGGCGCCGGGCAGGGTCATCAGGGTGTCATAGACTACTTCCGGGCGGCGCAGCAGGTCCAGCAGGCTGTATTCGCGCGCGATCTGCCCGCCTATCACCCGTGCTGCATCGGCTTGCGGCAGCGTTTCAGGGCGCATCCAGGTGGATTGCAGGCGCAGTGTTTCGCGTTCGATGGCTTCGCGTTTTTCCTCGAAGGCGCGCCAGCGCGCATCGTCCACCAGGCCCAGCTCACGCCCTGCGGGAGTGAGGCGCAGGTCGGCATTGTCTTCGCGCAGCAGCAGGCGGTATTCGGCGCGGCTGGTGAACATGCGGTACGGCTCGCTGGTGCCGCGCGTGATCAGGTCGTCGATCAGCACGCCGACATAAGCCTCGTTGCGGCGCGGGCACCACGGTTCTTGATCCTGCACCTGCCGTGCGGCATTCAGGCCCGCGATCAGGCCCTGCGCCGCGGCTTCTTCATAGCCAGTGGTGCCGTTGATCTGCCCGGCGAAGAACAGCCCGGCGAGGTGTTTGGTCTCAAGCGAGGGCTTGAGGTCGCGCGGGTCGAAGAAGTCGTATTCGATGGCGTAGCCGGGGCGCGTGATGTGCGCGTTCTCGAAGCCACGGATGGAGCGCACCAGGTCATGCTGCACGTCAAACGGCAGGCTGGTGGAGATGCCGTTGGGGTAGACCTCATGCGTGGTCAGTCCTTCGGGTTCGACAAAGATCTGATGCGAGGTCTTATCGGCAAAACGCACCACCTTGTCTTCCACCGACGGGCAATAGCGCGGGCCGATACCCTCGATCACGCCGGTATACATCGGCGAACGGGACAGCCCGCCGTGGATGATCTCGTGGGTGCGTTCGTTGGTGGCGGTGATATGGCACGGCACCTGACGCGGATGTTCGGAAGGCGATCCCAGATAGGAAAACACCGGCACGGGTTCATCGCCAGGTTGGGCAGCGAGTTTGCTGTAGTCGATGCTGCGCCCGTCGATGCGCGGCGGCGTGCCGGTCTTGAGGCGCTCGACACGGAACGGCAGCTCACGCAGCCGCCGTGACAGCGCGTTGGCGGGCGGGTCGCCGGCGCGCCCGCCTTCATAGTTGGACAGGCCGATATGGATACGCCCGCCGAGGAAGGTGCCCACCGTCAGCACCACCGCACGCGCCGCAAAGCGCAAGCCCATCTGCGTGACCACGCCCGTCACCCGTCCATGCTCCACCATCAGGTCATCCACCGCCTGCTGGAACACGCGCAAGTTGGCCTGCTGTTCGACCGCCGCGCGCACCGCCTGCCTGTAGAGGACGCGGTCAGCCTGGGCGCGCGTGGCGCGCACCGCCGGACCCTTGCTGGCGTTGAGGATGCGGAACTGGATACCGGCGTGGTCCGCAGCACGCGCCATCAGTCCGCCCAGCGCGTCGATCTCCTTGACCAGGTGGCCCTTGCCGATGCCGCCAATCGCAGGATTGCAGCTCATCTGGCCCACGGTTTCGATGTTGTGGGTCAACAGCAGGGTACGCATGCCCATGCGCGCGGCGGCCAGGGCCGCCTCGGTGCCCGCATGGCCGCCGCCGACGACGATGATGTCAAAGGTGTCTTGGTGATTCATGGCTGATGTTCCAGCGTAGTGATTAATTTGAATATTTTACCACTTTTGATAAAAGTGCCTGCTGCTAGATTTTTCGCAAAAGAATGCACCTGAACCAGCCCTGCGCCATCGCCGACTATCGCCCCCCGATTGTTTTCGCTGATCGGCAGCAATAATTTTCAAAACCAAAAAATAATGTATTGCTGTTTCGTAGGGTTTTTTCTTTAGCGTTGATACCGAACGATAACCAACGGTGTCATACGCTGAGTGACACGAATTGGTGGAAGTTCGGCTCCAAAGAAGTACAATGATGCAAGGTGATGCAATCCGGTGAAACCATGAAATCCGTTCGAACCACTGTCTCTCTTTCGCAAGACCAACATAAGCAGCTTCTCGCCTTGGCTGAGGCCAATGGACTCTCTGTTGCCTGGATGGTTCGTCAAGCGGTAGGGGAATTCCTGGACAAAGTGGGTAAAGAGCAGAAATTTAGCCCACTAAATGTCACGCCCAAGGAGAGCCATCCTTGAACTTCACCCCCTACCAATCAGCCTACCTTGCACATTGGCTATCGCTGGAGGGCAAAGCAGAAGAGTCGCTCACGCAGACCATTGCCAGCGCCAAGGTGGATATGAACCCTCACCAGATTGAGGCGGCGCTCTTTACACTGGAGTCCCCGCTCTCTCAAGGTGTCATTCTTGCCGACGAAGTAGGCTTGGGGAAAACCATCGAAGCCAGCCTGGTCATTAGCCAAAAGTGGGCAGAGCATCGCCGCAAACTGCTCTTGATCGTTCCCGCCACCCTGCGCAAACAGTGGAGCCAGGAGCTGGAAGAGAAGTTCTCGCTACCCACTCACATCCTCGAAGCCAAAAACTTCAACCAAGCCCGAAAAGACGGTGCAGGCAACCCGTTCGACGTGGAAATCGCCTTTGATCAGCAAGCGATTGTTATCTGCTCCTATGAATTTGCATCACGCAAGGACAAGGAGCTTGCCATGATCCCCTGGGATCTTGTGGTGTTTGATGAGGCCCACAAACTTCGCAACATCTACAAAAAAGAGGGGGCCAAAACAGCTAAAAAACTCAATGACGCTCTTACCACCCGCAAAAAGGTGCTGCTCTCGGCCACGCCCTTGCAGAATAACCTACAAGAGCTCTATGGCCTGGTGTCTGTCGTTGATCCCCATTTTTTTGGTGATCTAAACTCCTTCCGTTCGCGCTACTGCAAACCCAAGCTGGACGAAACCGAATTTGCGCTGCTGCGCTCGCGACTTACCAAGGTTTGCCACCGCACCCTTCGCCGACAGGTCCAGGAAGAGGGTGGTATCAACTTTACCCGCCGCTTCTCCATGACTGAAGATTTTCGCCCCTCCAGCGATGAACTGGAACTCTACCGGCAGTTTTCCGAGTACCTGCAAGGCGACACTCTTGCAATCAAAAGCGGCGCCCGCCATCTGGTATCCCTCGTCATTCGCAAGATTCTGGCCTCATCCAGCTACGCCATCCAGGGCACCCTGGAAACCATGATCACCCGGCTGGAAAACAAACTCTCCGTGGCTGACGCACTGGAAGATTTTGATACGCTGGATGACCTACTGGATGAAAGTGACATGGAGGAGCAGGAACTCATCGATCCCGAAATGTTGCAGGGCGAGATCAACCAGCTCAAAGACTTCAAGGCCCTGGCCAGCAACATCTCCCGCAATGCCAAGGCCGACGCACTGTTGCGCGTATTGGGCCGCGCCTTTGATATGACCGAACGCCTGGGCGGTCAACGCAAAGCGGTTATTTTCACCGAATCTGTCAGGACCCAATCCTGGCTATTCAACCTGCTCGCTGACAATGGCTATCAAGACAAGATCGTCATGCTCAACGGCAGCAATAATGACCCTACGTCCAAACAGATCTACAAAGAGTGGGAAGAGCGCCATCGCGGCTCTTCGCGCACCTCCGGCTCAAAAACGGCTGACATGAAGGCGGCGCTGGTAGACAAATTCCGTGACGATGCCGCCATCATGATCTGTACTGAAGCGGGGGCAGAGGGTATCAACCTGCAATTCTGCTCACTATTGATCAATTATGACCTCCCCTGGAACCCACAACGGGTAGAACAGCGCATTGGCCGTGTCCACCGTTACGGGCAGAAGCACGATGTGGTCGTGGTGAACTTTATCAACAAAGGCAACCGTGCCGACGAACGGGTATTTGAGCTGTTAAGTGAAAAATTCAGCCTGTTCGAAGGAGTGTTTGGCGCCTCCGACGAAATCCTCGGCTCCATCGAGTCGGGCGTTGATATTGAGCGGCGCATTCTGGAAATCTACCAACAGTGCCGGAATGATCAGCAGATAGAGGTTGAGTTCAATCGTCTGCAGGAAGAGCTAAAAGAGGAGATTGAAGCCCGCACCAAGGAAACCCGAAAATCGCTTTTCGAAAAGCTTGATGCCACTGTCATCAAGCGACTCAACATCACCCGCGAAAAAACCAAACAGAAGCTGAGCGAGTACCAAGACCGGTTGCTGCACCTCGCCCGTATGGCGCTGCCGCAGGCCCAGTTTAACCACAACCGGGTTACTCACAAAGGCCAAACCTATGACGTGGATTGGCGCAACGCTGCCGACACCGACGCCCAGTTTTTTCGCCCCTACGATGGTTTTGGCAAAACACTCATTGATCAGTGCGTAGCACAACTCAAATCGCTAAACAGCAACCCTGAGCTGTTGTTCACCTACCAACCCCATGAGGATGGCCAATTCTCCGACCTGCTCAGCCGGGTGGGTAACGCTGGCGAACTGGCCGTGGAAAAACTTACCTACACCATGCAAACCCAACAGCTGGAGCATCTGCTGCTGGCAGCGATTACCAACAGCGGCGAGAGTCTGCCCACCGAGACGGTGGATCGTCTGTTACTGCAACCCGCGCAGCAGACCGGCACAGCCACTACGTTGCAACACGAAACAGCTCTGATCAACTTGCTCAACGAACAGGAGCATCAAGTAAAAGCCCGCGTCGACCAGGATCTGAATCGCTACTACACCGATGAAACCGACAAACTGGAGCGCTGGGCCGAGGACCGCCGCCTGGCGCTGGACATCCGCATCAAACATCTCGACCAAGAGATAAAAGAGCAGCGCAAGGCCATCCGCCAACTGGCCACACTCGCGGAAAAACGTGACGCACAACGGGCACTCAAACAAATAGAACGCGAGCGCGACAATGCCATGCTCAACTACCATGAAGAGAAAAAAAAGATCGAAGCTGAAGAGGATCGCCTGCTGGATGAAATTGATGAAAAACTAGCCATGACGCAACAGCGCGAACGCCTCTTTACGCTGCGTTGGAAACTACAAGGGTAAACAACGATGATGGAAAGAGAACGTTTGGTCAGAGAACTGCTCTACCAGATTCGCCTGGGTGAAGATTCCCGTTACGAATTCAAACGGGTCACATTCCAGGGGAAAAAAGTAGAGGGTCCAACTCAAAGCGACTTTGCCAACGAGTTAGCTGCCTTTGCCAACGCCAAAGGTGGCTACGTCATTCTCGGCATTGACGACAAAACCCGCCAGGTGACCGGCATACCCGAAGAACAGATTGATACCGTGCAGGGATTTATCACACGGGCAAGCCAGGACAACATCACACCACCGCTCAACATCTATAGCCGTGTGATTGAACTGCCCGATCAACAAGGCAACCAATTGCCCGTGATCTATGTTCAAGTTGAGAAAAGCCTGTTTGTACACACCAGTAATGGCCACTATTACCACCGGGCGAATGAATCAAAACGGGAGATGTCCCCCGACTACCTGGCACGCCTGATGATGCAACGCAGCCAGGCCCGCATGATCTGGTTTGATGAGCAACCCGTGCCCCGCACCACAGAGACCGATCTGGATCGGCCGCTGGCTCATCGTTTTTTACGTGGTGACCAGCCCGCCGCCCTGCAACTACGCAAACTCAAACTGCTGACCGAGGATGACGACAAAAATACCCGTCTCAGTGTCGCAGGCGTGCTCATGGCCACCACCACTCCCGAGCAGTGGTTACCAGGGGCCTATATTCAAGTGGTCGGTTATCGCGACCAACACCGTGACGCCAACGACCAACTGGATGCACAGGATCTCCACGGTCCACTGGATCAGCAGGTAATTCAGGCCCTCGCCTTTGTTGAGCGCAACATGAAAACTGCCGCCACCAAAACCATTGGCCGCAAGGATATTCCCCAATACAGTCTCAAGGCCGTATTTGAAGCACTGGTCAATGCCGTCGCTCACCGCGACTACGCCATACCCGGCAGCAAAATCCGCCTGCACATGTTTAGTGACCGGCTGGTGATCGCCTCCCCCGGCGCACTGGTCAATACACTAGAGGTGGACGACCTGGAACTGCGCCAAGCCACCCGCAACCAACTCATCGCCACCCTACTGGCTCGCTGCACCATCGACAACCCCAATGTAGAACGCGCCATGATGATGGACAAACGGGGTGAGGGTGTACCCCTTATCGTGCGGGAATCAGAACAACTCTCTGGTAAAAGGCCGGAATACCAACTCGCGGGTGAAGAGCTGCAGCTAACTATCTATGCCGCCGCCAACCCTGGAGCTGACGCATGACCATTGACCGTCCAGCGGAATACCTCTTCAGCATCCTCCAGGAGCTGCGCAAGCTTCCGAATGAAACCGAATGGGTAGAGTTCAAACACAACAACGATGAGCCGGATGAGATCGGCGAATACATCTCCGCCCTATCAAACTCTGCTGCCCTGCTGGGGAAAATCAGCGCTTGGCTGGTGTGGGGTGTAGATAACCACACCCACGAAATCATCGGCACAACCTTCAAACCTGCATCGACAAAGATCGGTAATGAAGAGTTGGAGAGCTGGCTACTGCGCCTGCTCAACCCCAAAATCAATTTCCGGTTTCACACCTTGCAAGTGGATGAGCAACCAGTGGTGATGCTGGAGATCAGTGCAGCCTCACGTCACCCAGTACAGTTCAAAAACAACGAGTTCATCCGCATTGGCTCCTACAAGAAAAAGCTCAAGGAATTTCCTGAAAAAGCGCGTGAGCTATGGCGCATCTTTGACCGCATACCCTTTGAGAAAGAGATCGCTGCTGAGAACATCAGCGCTGATGAAGTGCTGCGCTTGATCGACTATCCAGCCTACTTCGATCTGCTTGCCCTGCCGCTGCCGGATGGAAGAGACGGCATCCTGAGCGCATTGAAAACCGACGAAATGATTAGCACAGGTAACAGTGGCAACTGGAACATCACCAACCTGGGGGCCGTGCTATTCGCCAAACGGCTGGGAGATTTTCGCCATCTTAAGCGCAAGGCATTACGCGTAGTGCTATACAAAGGCACGGGAAAAGTAGAAACCATCCGCGAACAGGAGGGAACAAAAGGCTACGCCGCTGGGTTTGAGGGGTTGATCGACTTTGTGACCAACCTGCTACCCAGCAACGAAGTCATCGGACAGGCATTGCGTAAAGAGGTGCCCATGTTCCCAGAGCTGGCCATTCGCGAGTTGGTGGCCAACGCCATCATCCATCAGGACTTTCACGCCACGGGGACCGCGCCGATGGTCGAGATCTTCTCTAATCGCATGGAGATCACCAACCCCGGCCTGCCCCTGGTCAACCCCGATCGCTTTCTGGACAGCCCGCCCAAATCCCGCAACGAAGCCCTGGCCTCATTCATGCGCCGTATCGGTGTCTGTGAAGAGCGTGGCAGCGGCGTAGACAAGGTGGTCTTCCAGACAGAACTGTATCAACTGCCCGCGCCACTGTTTGAGACTACCGACGAACACACCCGCGCCATCCTCTTCGCCCACCGCGAGCTCAAGGATATGGATAAGGACGACCGCATCCGCGCCTGTTATCTGCACGCCTGTCTCAAATATGTGCAACGGGACTACATGACAAACACCACCCTGCGGGAGCGGTTTGGCATAGAGGACAAAAACAGCGCCACGGCCTCGCGAATTATCAAAGAGACATTGGAAGCCGAATTGATCCGTCCTTATGACGGAACCGCCAGCAGGAAATTCATGAAATATGTACCGTGGTGGGCCTAATGGTCAGACCAGTGGGTTTATTTGATAGTTATTTGATGGGCAGGGTTTTCTCCTCCCCCCAAGCCCTCATAGATTGCTTATATAACAACAAGTTAGTCCACGGCTCTTTATTTGATGGCTATTTGATGGAGCAGGGTTATGCCCGCCATAGCCAAGGACAGGTGGCCAAGAGAAAGATCAACACCATGGGCACTAAAATGGTACAAATGGGCCAGGGCCGCTGGAGCCGCTACCGCATCTCCGGCTCCATACATAAGCAAAGCGGGTCCATACATAAGGCGACTGACTCCCTACATAGTGAGTTTGACTCCCTACATAACAACGTACTACTGGAAATTGCTGCCAGAGCACGCAACCAGCAACGTCTCACTCCCAAGGAGATGGAGCGCATCCTGCTGGAACTGTGCCGGGAACGGTGGTTAACACGCAATGAACTCGCCAGCCTGGTGGACAGAAATGCCGAAAGTCTGCGCCAGAGATTCCTGAACCCCATGGTCGAACACGGCCTGCTGCGCCTGCGCCACCCGGACAAACCCAACCGGGTGGATCAGGCCTACACCGCCAATGCCTTGCCGGATGACCCAACATCCCAGGGGGAAGCATAGGCCACCTAATTGATGGGTAATTGACAGATTACACTACTCAAGGCAGCCAAAAGGCAGTAACCAATTGTTTTATAAGAAAGACGAAAATATTTTTTAATTGACGGGTAATTGATGAGTAACAGCAAAAAACAGAAACTCGAACTCACCTGGATCGGCAAACACAAACGCCCACGCCTGGAGCCGCGCATCCTGCTGGAGGATAAAACCCTCTCCTACCATGCCGATGCGCCCACGACGGTGGTGGATGACCTGTTTGCCGAACCCGGCGACCAGCCCCATGACGACAACCTACTGATCCACGGCGATAACCTGCTGGCGCTCAAGGCGCTGGAGCAACAGTATGCGGGCAAGGTGAAGTGTGTCTTTATCGACCCGCCTTACAACACCGGCAGCGCCTTTACCCACTATGACGATGGCGTGGAGCACTCCATGTGGTTGTCGCTGATGCGGGATCGGTTGGAGGTGATTCGTCGGCTGATGAGTGATGATGGTTCGTTGTGGATTACGATTGATGATAATGAAGCGCACTATTTGAAGGTGCTTTGTGATGAGGTGTTTGGGCGCACCAATTTTGTAGCCAATGTGGTTTGGCAGAAAAAATATACCATCGCAAATGACGTAAAGTGGTTATCCGTCAACCATGACCATGTGTTGATTTATGCAAAGGAAAAGTTTTTGTGGCGTCCGAATAAAATGCCACGAACCGAAGAGATGAATGCCCGGTACAAGAATCCAGACAAACATCCCAAGGGCGTTTGGAAAGCGACGCCATTGCACGCAAAAAGCGGATCGAAAAACAGTAGGGAATTTTCGTTTACATTTAAAAATGGAGTGATTTGGAACCCACCCGCCGGGACTTTTCCAAGATTCTCGGAAGAAACTTTACGTCGATTGGATGCTGGTGGCGAAATTTGGTTTGGCAAAGACGGAACAGCTGCGCCTTCTCGAAAAACGTTTCTTTCCGAACTCTCTGATGAAGGCACCCCTAGCCCTACCGTTTGGTTGCATACGGATGCTGGGAATAATCATGAGGCCCGTGAAGAAGTGAAGGGTTTCAATGCAGAAAATCCTTTCGATACACCAAAGCCGGAAAAGCTGTTACACCGAATTGTCCACATTGCCACCAACCCCAACGACCTCGTCCTCGACTCCTTCGCCGGTTCCGGCACCACCGGCGCTGTGGCGCACAAGATGGGTCGCCGCTGGATCATGGTGGAGCTGGGCGAGCATTGCAAAACCCACATCGTGCCGCGTCTGAAAAAAGTGATCGACGGCGAGGATCAGGGCGGCATCAGCAAGGCGGTCAACTGGCAGGGCGGCGGCGGTTTTCGCTATCTGCGCCTGGCGCCGTCGTTGCTGAAGCGCGACAGTTGGGGCAACTGGATCATCAACAAGGAGTACAACCCGGAGATGCTGGCGGAGGCGATGTGCAAACACATGGGCTTTATCTACGCACCCAGCCGCAAGCATTTCTGGATGCACGGCCACAGCACCGAGAGCGACTTTATCTATGTGACTACCGGCAGCCTCAGCCACGATCAGCTGCGCAAACTCAGTGACGAGGTCGGCCCCGAGCGCACCCTGATGATCTGCTGCAAGGCCTTTATGGCGGAGGGGGAGTTCGCCAACCTGACCCTGAAGAAGATCCCCCAGGCGGTGCTGAAGAAGTGCCAGTGGGACCACGACGACTACAGCTTTACCCTCAATGTGCTGGGCGACGATGAGGATGAAGTGTGGGAAGAGGAGCCGCTGGAAGACGATAACGAAGGGTAAACACAACCGTAGCCTGGATGGAACGAAGTGGAATCCGGGAGGCCGCCACCAATCCCCCCCCCCGGATTACGCCTCCGGCTTCATCCAGGCTACGAATAAAAATAATCACGTAGGCATTCCCACGCAGAGCATGGGAACGAGGATTTAAGAGTCATGATTGATAGTGGACCGAAGATTGCCAACCAACTCGCCGCCCGTCTTTCGCTGCGCGACCCGCAGCGGGATTCGCTGGATATTCTGGTGGATATTCTTGAGCAGCTGAATCTGAGCAAAGACCCGGATCTGGCGCGCTGGTTGTCGGTCATCCAGCCCCAATACCCGACGGTGAAGGCGTTTGAGCGCAGCTTCCCCTCGCTCTGTTTTGCGCTCGCCACCGGCGTGGGCAAGACGCGGCTGATGGGGGCGATGATCGCCTGGCTCTACCTCACTGGCCGCAGCAGCCACTTTTTTGTGCTGGCCCCCAACCTCACCATTTACGAAAAGCTGAAGCAGGATTTCACTCTGGGCAATGCCAAGTATGTGTTTGCCGGCATCCCGGAGTTGGCGCAGACGCCGCCGGTGATTATCACCGGCGAGGACTATGGCGATGGCCGTGGTGTGCGGCTGGACTATGCGGTGCCACAAACCCTGACCGCAGATATCTTTGCCTATGAGACTGCACCCCATATCAACATCTTCAACGTCTCCAAGATCAACGCTACCGATAACAAACAGGGCGCGGCTAAATCCAAGGTGGCCAAGGTGCGGCGTTTGCAGGAGTGTATCGGCGACTCCTATTTCAACTATTTGGCGGAGCTGCCCGATCTGGTGGTGCTGATGGATGAGGCGCACCGCTACTACGCTAGCGCCGGGGCGCAGGCGATTAACGATCTGAACCCGGTGCTGGGCATCGAGCTGACGGCCACGCCGAAAACGGTGGGCGCCAAGCCACGCGAATTCAGTAATATCATTTTTCACTACCCGCTGGCCAAGGCGCTGGAAGATGGTTATGTGAAAATCCCCGCCGTGGCGACCCGCCGCGACTTTCGCGCCAGTGATTACAGCCAGGAGCAACTGGAGAAGATCAAGCTGGAAGACGGCATCCATCACCACGAGTATGTGAAGGTGGAGCTGGAGACCTACGCCCGCAACACTGGGGCCAAGCCAGTGAAACCTTTTATGCTGGTGGTGGCGCAGGACACCCAGCACGCCAGCGAATTGAGGCAGCGGGTGGAGACACTGTTCGAGGGGCGCTACAAGGGCAAGGTGATTGAGGTGCACTCCAATCAGAGCGGCGATGAGTCGGACGAGGCGATGCAGCGGCTGCTGGCGGTGGAACACGATAACAACACCGAGATCGTTATTCATGTAAACAAACTCAAGGAGGGGTGGGATGTCACCAACCTCTATACCATCGTGCCGCTACGCGCCTCCGCCTCGGAGATTCTCACCGAACAGACCATCGGTCGCGGTCTGCGACTGCCCTACGGCAAACGCACCGGCGTGGAGGCGGTGGACCGCCTCTCTATCATCGCCCATGACCGTTACCAGGAGATCATCGACCGCGCCAATGATGAGGGGTCGATCATCCGCAAGACGGTTTATATCGGTAGCGATGAGGATGGTTATGGCATTCCCGAAAACAGGCCACAGATCATTACTACACCCTCTTATGCGGTG
>JACPOZ010000033.1 GCA_016191235.1 Gammaproteobacteria bacterium | reverse complement strand
CTGCATCATCCGCTCCTACCTCGCCACTTTGCACAAGCAGCGCCAAAACCTGTACCACGCTCTCGCGCTCACCTTTCAGGGTAGCCCACCTCAGCCTCGCTTCACGTGATCGGCCTCGGGGTACCTGAGTAGTTACCATTAAAAATATAATAAGATTATGATTTAAATATAATTTCACTCCCACCCTCTCCCCGACCCTCTCCCGCCTTGCGGGAGAGGGAGTAAAATACATCGTTGAATTGGAAATGGGATCATATCCCGAGACTTTATCTTGAAGATCCAAACCAAACGTAAAACCGGCCAGTTACGCATCATCGGCGGGGAATGGCGCGGCAGAAGGCTCATTTTCCCCGAGATTGAGGGTCTGCGGCCCACCCCTGACCGGGTACGCGAAACGCTGTTTAACTGGCTGCGCGATGCCATACCCAGCGCACGTTGCCTGGATTTGTTCGCGGGCAGCGGTGCGCTCGGCCTCGAAGCCCTGTCGCGCGGCGCAGTCCTGGCCGTCATGGTTGATCAGGATGCCCACGCCGTGCGCCAGTTGCGTGAACATATTGATACTCTTCACGCGCACGGCGCCCAAGCGGTACAGGCTGACGCACTTGCCTATCTGCAAGGCGCCCCGCAGCCGTTCGACGTAGTCTTTCTTGACCCTCCTTACGCACACTATGAACTGCTGGGTACCTGCTGCGAACGTCTGGACTCGGGCGACTGGCTTGCGCCGCATGCCTGGATCTACATCGAAACAGAAAGTGCGCGCGGCGTGCCGCCCCTGCCTCACAACTGGCGGGTGGTGCGCAGTAAACAGGCGGGGCAGGTGGGATATCATTTGGTCGAGCGTCATGGCTAGGCCCCTGCGCGCTTCCCTCTTAAAGCTATCGCTACGGCTTTTCTCCCTGCTGCCGCTGTGTGTTGCCCATGCGTTAGGAGCGCTGATCGGCGGATGGGCTGCGCTATCGTCGAACAAATTGCGCCGCATCACACGCATCAATGTCGATATGTGTTTTCCCGAATGGGATGGGCGGGATCGTGCGCGCCTGGTGCGCCGCAGCCTGGTGGAAACGGGCAAGACCTTCACTGAGACCGGCGCGCTGTGGCTGTGGAACGAGCGCAGGGTGTTGTCGCTGGTCACTCAAGTCAGCGGTGAGCATTTAGTAAAAAACGCTCTCGCCCAAGGCAGGGGCATGATTCTGGCCGTGCCGCATCTCGGCGCATGGGAGGCAGTCGGGCTGTATTGCTCGGCGCACTACCCTATCACCAGCCTCTACCGCCCGCCGCGCATGGGTGAACTGGACGGCATGATCCGCCAGGCACGGCAGCGCTTGGGGGCGACGCTGGTGCCTACCGATGCGGGTGGCATCCGTGCCCTGTACAAGGCGCTGGAGAAGGGTGAGATGATGGGCGTCCTGCCGGATCAGGAACCCGGTGCGGGCAACGGTATCTTCGCCTCTTTTTTCGGCGTGCCGGCCTACACCATGGTGCTACTGTCACGACTGGCAATGAAAACCAAGGCGGCCGTGGTGTTCGCCTATGCCGAACGGTTGCCGCGCGGTGCAGGCTATCATCTGCATTTTCTGCCCGCGCCGCAGGGTATAAATGATGGTCCGCTGGAAGAGTCTGTGCGCTGCGTCAATACAGCGGTCGAAGAATGCGTGCGTGCGCTGCCGGAGCAGTACCAATGGAGTTACAAGCGCTTCCGCACCCGTCCCGAGGGAGAGTCAGTGTATTAACCTGACCAGTATCCCGGTTAATTCTTGACCTCAAAGCATGACAACACAGGGTTGTAGCCCAGCAGCTCGCCCCTCTCAATATCAAAATACCAGCCATGAAGCTGCAGAACACCCTGCTCGACACGCCGCCGTATCCACGGAAAGGTCATCAGGTTCTTCAGCGAGGTCAGAATAGCGGCCTGTTCACAGGCACGTGACTGGGCATCAATGGACTCTCCCGCACACATCTCAAGCGTATGCTGACGCGCCTCGGCAGCGATGGCCATCCAGGGCGACACAAATTCTCCTGGCCCCTGCCCGCCTTTGACACCCTCCATCAGCGTGCGGATGCCACCGCACTTGGCGTGACCAAAAACAATGATGTGTTCCACCTCAAGGCTGCACACCCCAAACTCCAGCGCGGCGCTGGTGCCATGATAATGGCCATCGAACTCGCACGGCGGCACCAGATTCGCCACATTACGGATCACAAAGATCTCACCCGGCGCGCTGTCGGTGATAATGGCAGGGTCGACGCGCGAATCGCAACAGGCAATCATCATCACTTTGGGGGATTGCCCTTGACTTGCGAGCTGTTCAAAAGCGCTGGGGTCCTGCTCATATTGCCGGGCGCGAAAACGCCCGAAGCCATTTATCAGCCTGGAAATGTCATTTGCACTCATGGATCACAATCTTGGTGGATGTTTGTTTATGTGAAATACGCAGGTGTTGCGCTTATTAAGTCTACATCGGGCAGGTTTTGGTAAACCTCCATGTAGGTCTGGCATTTTTCCAACACTGACACTACGCAATCTAATGGTGCGGGCCAGATTTCAGGAAGATCTGCCTCCAGCCTAGAATTTAGCTGGAACGCCAATTGTTCGGTGGGAGGGGTAAACTGCGCATGGACACCCTTCTTGTTACCGCGCGCATCGATGCGATACCAGCCGTGTTCAGGTAGATAAACCGCATTCAGGCCATGAAGACAATAGGGTGCGCCTTCCCCTTCCATGCTCAGTCGCTGATAGCAGAAGCCCGCAGGAATGCCATTCGCCCTAAGCAGGGCGCCGAGCAGGTGGCTTTTTGCGTAGCAATAGCCCGTTCCATGGAGCAATACATCCGATGCCTTGCAGGTGACGGGATTTAATTTGTAGTCGTAACTGTGCTTGATGTTATCCCTCACCCATTCAAAGCAGCTTCTGGCAACATCCGCGCTTGATGCGCGCCCTTCCGCAAGCGTTGCGGCAAGCTCGCGTATGGCAGGGTGATTCCAGTCGATAATGCGTGTCTCTACTAGGTATTGTTCCATGCTCACGCTCTAGCCATCTTCGGCAGATCCCCGCTGAGTCCCATGGCATGACGCACGATCAGGTTCTTGACGGGCGTGGCGGCGTTGGTGAGATTCAATCCTGCGTTGCGCAGCAGTCGCAACGGTGCCAGGTTGTTGCCGAACAGGCGCTTGAAACTATCCATCGCCGCCATCATGGCGAGGTTGTCGCCTTTGCGGCAGCGCTCATAGCGGCGCAGTGTGACGGGGGAGCTGATGTCTTTGCCGGCATGGTGCGCGTCAAGTATCACCTCGGCAAGCGTGGCGGCGTCGAGCAGGCCGAGATTGACGCCTTGGCCTGCGAGCGGGTGGATGGTGTGCGCGGCGTCGCCGATTAAGGCCAAGCGCGGGGCGGTATAGGCCGTGGCGTGTTGCAGACGCAACGGAAACGCGGCGCGCGGACCAGGGCTTGCGATCACTCGCCCCAATTTGCTGGCAAAGGCCTGTTCCAACTCGGCCAGGAATTGCGCCTCGGGCATGGCCAGCAACGCATCGGCCTGTTCCGGCGCGGTGGACCAGACTATGGAGCAGCGGCCATCGCACAGCGGCAGAAAGGCCAATGGGCCGGTGGGAAGGAAGCGCTGCCATGCGGTCTCGCAGTGTGAAAGCTCGGTCTT
>JACPOZ010000043.1 GCA_016191235.1 Gammaproteobacteria bacterium | reverse complement strand
CGAGAGCGCAGGCGTAGACAAAATGGGATGCCAACGAAAGGCGTAGAGTCATTGTGGTAGCTGTGGTGCGCTGCGTAGTAGCGCGCCGC
The DNA here is from genome assembly GCA_016191235.1 of Gammaproteobacteria bacterium. Classification (GTDB taxonomy): domain Bacteria; phylum Pseudomonadota; class Gammaproteobacteria; family Ga007554; genus LNEJ01. The sequence continues at coordinate 26,436 of JACPOZ010000043.1, read as the reverse complement.
TGCGGACGCAGGACGGTCCGGGCTGCCGAAGGCATGGTTGCCGCCGAGCGCTGGCGTTTTGGGACAGGGATGTCCCAAAATGTATACCGAGCACGGCGGCACTATCGTGTTATATATAGACCAGAATGGTTTGGATGCCATTAAATTCAATCTTACTGGAGCAGTATTTTCTGGTGGAAGTGTGTCTTTGTTACTTAACCCAAAAACAGGGGATGTATTTTTTTCTGGCGGGCCAACGGTAGGAGCAAATATTGGCTGGTCGCTTGTATATACAACTGACACACCAAAAGAAGGCTGGAAATGGAATTTTGTGATTGAACGAAAATTTTTAGGTGCCGGGGGGCAGTTGGAATCTTCATGGGATGCTACCGAATTTTCCCGGACTGGAAAGCACAAATTCGATGGTGATCCTGCCTTTGGTTTGGGTGTAGGTGCAAGCCAATCAGCAACTTTTGAAGGTACTACGAAACTTTTTAATTTTTATACCATTACAAATAAAATTGGTGGAGAGTTTGATAATTTCAATCGCTATATGGATGAAACTCTTAGGTCATGGTCTGTCCGTGATATTGGGAGTCTTTTTCGGTAACCGATCTTAATGAGCTTTCTGTCTGACAAGAAGCCAATGATCATTGGCACTGTTTCTATCGGTATGGTACTTGCCATAATTTTTGAACGTGGAAAGGAATTTATCCTTTTTTTTGGGTGGCTGTTTATCATCGTATCGATAGCTGATTTAATTAAAAGAAAAAAGGCAGGAGAAAAATATTCTGACGTGCTTGGGCTTTTTGAAGAATGGTACGGAAGAGCATTTGCGACATTTCTAGCATGGACTATAGCTCTCCTATCCATAGTGGGATTTTTGGTCTTTACTCTGGTGAATTTCATTTGGAAATAGCCTGGTAGGGTGGGCACGTTTTCTATGCCCACGCGGAATGAACGACAATGATTGAGCGCGGTAGGATGGGTGGAGCGTAGCGTAACCCATCGAATGACGACAAAAAAACACGCTGAAAAATTGCAACATGCGATGCCCCAATGACTGACTACCGGCGCAACTTCATCCCCGGCGGAAGCTATTTTTTCACTGTTGCCTTGGCGGAACGGTCGGGCCGTTTGTTGACGGACAACATTGATTTATTGCGGCGCGCGGTATCGGGTGTAAAACGTGAACACCCCTTTGATCTGATTGCCATGGTGGTATTGCCGGAACATCTGCATTGCGTATGGGCCTTACCTACGGGCGATGCCGGGCCCCTCGCTACGCTCTCCCCGACACGCTGGAAAAAGATAAAGGCGGCGTTCTCGCGCGGTTTACCTTAAGGCGAGCGCCGCTCGGCAAGCCGGGTAGCGAAAGGCGAACGCGGAATATGGCAACGCCGTTACTGGGAACGCACCTTACGAAACGATGATGATCTGCGCCGACACGTGGATTACATCCATTACAACCCGGTCAAACACGGACATGTGCGCTACGTGAGGGATTAAGGGTGCGGCCGTATTCGACCTTTCACCGGTATGTTCGACATGGAGCGTATCCGGCCGATTGGGCGGGGGGTGGATTTGACGTGGAACATGATTTTGGAGAGAGGCTTTAATGATGGGTTACGCTACGCTTCACCCATCCTGCCGGGCTTACGAAATCGCGCCTAAATGACGGGTATTCCATGCGAAAACGGGCGGTGCATTGGTGCGAGATCTTCCGTGGCGCCCTTCGTTTTTGACGATTAATCATTTGTGGCGCCAACATCAAAATGCTGGCCAGCGCATTCTCTGATATAATTGCGGTGGAGTTGGCCAGACAGCCGCGGTACCCGCGAGGGTATGGAGGAAAGTCCGGGCTCCACAGGGCAGGGCGCCAGGTAACGCCTGGGAGGCGCGAGTCTACGGAAAGTGCCACAGAAAATATACCGCCGATGTCTCGCAAGAGGCAGGTAAGGTTGAAATGGTGCGGTAAGAGCGCACCGCGCGGCTGGCAACAGCCGTGGCAGGGAAAACCCCGCCCGGAGCAAGACCAAATAGGGGAACGATGGTGCGGCCCGCACTGTTCCCGGGTAGGTTGCTTGAGGTGTGCGGTGACGCACATCCCAGATGAATGGCTGTCCACGACAGAACCCGGCTTATAGGCCGACTCCTTTATTTATTTATGTTCAACATGCTGATCCCGCCCCGCTCTTAATGTTTTGCTGTAAGCATCCCCGCCAACTTTTTGATTTAATTGCCGCTTGTTTCCCTTCTTGTTCTCGCCTGTTTCTGTTTTCCGCGTTGTTGCGCTAAGTCACTGTCCGTAAAGCAGGAATTTATCTATTTCCGTGGTGTTTTTTCTTGACAGGGGGGGCTTGTGATACCTATAGTGTCGGCAAGTGGGGGAAAGTGGGAAAAAGTGGGGTATAGGTTTTGTTTCGCGGGGTCACTTCACTGAGTCTGGATACCAAGGGCCGCATGGCAATGCCGGCCAAGTATCGTGATCGCCTGCAGGATTTGTGCGGCGGTCAGCTGGTGATCACCGTGGATCGTGATGACCGCTGCCTGTTGGTGTATCCCCTGCCGGAATGGGAAGAGATCGAGCGCAAGCTGGCGAAGTTGCCTAGCCTCAACAAGCAGGCGCGCCGCCTGCAGCGCCTGTTGATCGGCCATGCCACCGAGTGTGAGCTGGACGGTGCGGGCCGTATCCTGCTGCCACCCAAATTGCGGGAGTATGCCGGGCTCGACAAGCAGGTGATGCTGCTTGGTCAGGTCAACAAATTCGAGCTGTGGGATGAGCAAGTCTGGAATGCCATCTGGTCGAACGAAGAGGCAGGCGAGGAAGGCCTTTCCGCAGAGTTGGAGTCGTTGTCGCTTTAGTGGAGTTTAGTATGGAATCCGGCGCCACAGTGACTGACACCTATCTTCACCGTCCAGTGCTGCTGGCGGAGGCGATAGACGCTTTGAATATCACGCCGGCGGGCATCTATGTGGATGCCACCTTCGGGCGCGGCGGTCATGCGCAAGTGATATTGCAGCAGTTGGGTCCGCATGGTGCATTGCTGGGCATCGACAAGGATCCGCAGGCCGTGGCTGCCGCGCGGCAGATGTTTGAGGGTGAGCCACGATTTTCGATTGAGCGAGGGACGTTTGCCATGCTTGGGCAGTATGTTCAGGAGCGCGGTTGGATGGGCAAGGTCAACGGTGTGTTGCTTGATCTTGGGGTCTCCTCGCCCCAGCTGGACGACCCACAGCGTGGTTTCAGCTTCCGGCAGGATGGGCCGCTCGATATGCGCATGGATCCCGCGACGGGTATCAGCGCCGCGCAGTGGCTGGCCAGCGCCCCGGAGCAGGAGATCGCATCGGTGCTGTATACCTACGGTGAAGAACGTTACGCCCGGCGCATTGTGCGCGCTATCGTTGCCGCCCGGCAGGAAGCGCCCATCATCACCACCGGCCGCCTGGCGGCGATCGTTGCCGCCGCCAATCCGGCCTGGGAGCGAGACAAGCACCCCGCTACGCGCAGTTTTCAGGCGATACGCATTTTTATCAATCACGAACTTGAGGATATGCAGGCCTGCCTGCCGCAGGTGGTCGAGGCGCTGGCGCCCGGCGGACGACTGGCGGTGATCAGTTTTCATTCCCTGGAAGACCGGATCGTAAAGCGCTTCATCCGTGAACAGGTGCGCGGTGATGACTTTCCGCCGGGGTTGCCAGTGACGCAGGCGCAGTTGCGTCCGCGTTTGCGTGCGGTGGGCAAGGCGATGTATGCGGGCACGGAGGAGTTGCAGGCTAATCCCCGTGCGCGCAGCGCCGTGTTGCGCGTGGCGGAGAAGGTTTAAGAAGACGATGGCGAATAACTCAAAAACTTCACGGCTGGCCTTGCTCAATAGCCGTTATTTCAGAGGCGGTCTTCTGACGGCGGCGGTGCTGGCGTCCGCCCTCGCTGTGGTCTATGCCAAATATGAGAGCCGCAAGTTGTTTGTCGAATTGCAATCCCTGCAGAAGACCCGTGACGATATGGCTATCGAGTGGGGGCAGTTGCAATTGGAGCAAAGCACCTGGGCGACGCATGGCAGGATTGAAGGTACGGCGCGTACTACCTTGGGGATGATTTCACCTCCACCCGAAGCCGTGGTGATCGTCAAGCCATGATGCAGAATACACCCCATACCCAGCCGGTCAGGCTCCTGGTGGTGCTGGGCGTGCTGGGCGCGATTACCTTGTTGCTGGTATGGCGCGCACTGGATCTGCAAATACTGAGCAAGGATTTTTTGCAGGATCAGGGTGATGCGCGCCACCTGAGAGAGGTGGCGACACCCGCGCACCGCGGCATGATTGCCGATCGCAATGGAGAGCCGCTGGCGATTAGCACCCCGGTCGACTCGGTGTGGGCAAATCCGCAGGAACTGCTGGCGGCGCGCGCACAATGGCCGCGTCTGGCACGCCTGCTGAATATTGATGCGAAAGGTTTGGAGCGTCATCTGACCAGCCGCGTGGGGCGTGAATTCGTCTACCTGAAGCGCAATGTCAGCCCCGATATGGCCGAGCAGGTGATGGCGCTGGGCGTGCCGGGCATATCCCTGCAGCGCGGGTATCGCCGTTATTATCCGGCGGGCGAGGTGGCGGCGCACGTGGTCGGTTTTACCAATGTGGATGATACCGGCCAGGAGGGCCTGGAGCTGGCCTATGACGAATGGTTGCATGGTATACCGGGCAGCAAACGGGTGATCAAGGACCGTTTGGGCCGGGTTGTGGAAAATGTCGAAAGGGTGAGCGAGCCGCTGCCGGGCAAGGATGTGGCCTTGAGCATCGACCGGCGCCTTCAATATCTCGCCTACCGTGAATTGAAGGCGGCAATCCAGAGCAGCCATGCGCGCTCGGGTTCGGTGGTGATGCTTGATGTGAATACCGGCGAGGTGTTGGCGCTGGTTAATCAACCCTCGTTCAATCCAAATAATCGCGCCAATTTGCGCGGGGATGATTTTCGCAACCGTGGCGTAACGGATGTCTTCGAGCCGGGTTCAACGATCAAGCCATTTACCGTTGCTGCGGCGCTGGAAACCGGAAAATTCCGCCCCACCACCATGATTGATACCGGCTCCGGTTTGTTCAAGGTGGGCAATCATACGGTGCGTGATGTGCATAATTACGGCGTTATCGATGTATCTACTGTCATCCAGAAGTCGAGCAACGTCGGCGCCACCAAAATGGCCCTGGCGATGGAGCCGAAGCAGTTATGGTCGATGTTTTCGCGGGTCGGATTTGGTGCCGCGAGCGGAGGCCGTTTCCCTGGCGAGATGATCGGCGCGCTGTCCGGCTATGAAGGTTGGGGTGAGGTCGAACGCGCCACGCTTTCCTATGGTTACGGACTGTCGGTGACGCCGCTGCAACTTGCCCGCGCCTATATGGTGCTGGCAGATGGCGGGCAATTCAAGCCGGTCTCCTTTGTCCACTTGGCCGAGCCGCCGCAGGGTGAGCAGGTGATGCGCCCCGAAATCGCCGGGCAGGTGTTGAAAATGATGGAGGCGGTGGTGAATACCGGTGGCACCGGCTTGTCGGCAGGGGTGCCGGGCTACCGGGTGGCGGGCAAGACCGGTACGGTGCATAAGTCCCAGGCAGGGGGATATGCGGCTAACCGCTACCTCGCTCTTTTTGCCGGTATGGCGCCGGTAAGCAAGCCGCGCCTGGTAATGGTAGTGATGATCAACGAGCCGAGCAGTGGCGAATACTACGGCGGGTTGGTGGCCGCGCCGGTGTTTGGACGGATCATGGCGGGTGCGCTACGTCTCCTCGATGTGGCGCCGGACGATGTGCAATCGCTGCGGACGCAGTTGGTGCAGGGGGATGGGGTTAACAAAAATGCTGCGGGCGTTGCTGCTCGGGCGATGCCGGTGCAGTCCACGGCTCGCCAGGCCCATGCGTCGAATCCGCAGCCCAAACATATGGCGGGGGTGTTGTGATGGAGTCGCGTAGCTGCGTATTGAGCATGTTGCTGGAAGGGTACGTGCATGTCGATGCCGCCAGTGACCGGGAGGTTCAGGGCTTGTCGATGGACAGCCGCAAGACTCGGCCTGGCGATCTTTTTTTGGCCTGCGCGGGACAATCGCAGCGCGGCCACGATTTTATCGCCGCTGCGATTCGGGCGGGTGCGGTTGCTGTTGCCTATGAAGCTGATGGCGAGGCTGCCGCATTGCCGTTGCCTGAGAATATTCCTTTGTTCGGCGTGGCGGAGCTGAGCCAGCGCGCCGGAATCATCGCTGAACGGTTTTTCGGCAATCCCACGCGAGAGTTGTTCGTGGCGGGAGTGACGGGCACCAACGGCAAGACCTCGTGTAGCCAGTTTCTTGCGCAGGCGCTCAACGAAAATGCGCCCTGCGGTGTTATCGGCACGCTGGGTAATGGCCTGTCCGGACGCTTGGTGGCTGGCACGCACACCACGCCTGATGCGATTTCCCTGCACGCCTTGCTGGCGGACATGCTGGAGCAGGACGCGGAAAGTGTCGTGATGGAGGTGTCGTCTCACGGGCTGGAGCAGGGGCGGGTCAATGGCGCTGAATTCGATCTGGCAATTTTCACCAACCTCAGCCGCGACCACCTCGATTATCACGGTGACATGGCCTCCTATGCGCGGGCCAAGCGGCGCTTGTTTGAGATGCCGGGGCTGCGCTATGCGGTGATTAACGCTGATGATCCCTTTGGTCGCGAGCTGCTGCAATCCATGCCTTCGAATGTGAAAACGATGAGCTATTCTCTTGCCGGGCATGATAAGGGTGATGAAGGCGGGATTCCATCCCGTCAGGCGGCAACCAAAATGAATAGGGTACACGGCATAGTGTTACATCAGAGCCTTAAAGGTCTGGAAATGCATGTGGTTACGCCGTGGGGAGAGGGGCGCTTCCCCAGTCGGCTGCTGGGTCGTTTCAATGCCAGCAATCTGCTTGCGGTGCTGGCGGCGTTGGTGCTGTCGGGCATAGATTTTCTCGATGCCCTGCACAAAGTCAGCCGGATACGTCCGGTGCCGGGGCGCATGGAATGCTTCGGCGGAACTGATGGAAAGCCGCTGGTGGTGGTCGATTACGCCCATTCCCCGGACGCGCTGCAGAAGGTTTTGCAGGCATTGCGCGAACACTGCCGGGGTGCGCTGTGGGTGGTGTTTGGCTGCGGCGGTGACCGTGACCGCGGCAAACGCCCGCTGATGGGCGAGGTGGCGCAGCGCTATGCCGACCATGTGGTGCTCACCGATGATAATCCACGTCATGAAGATGCGGACGGAATTATCGCAGAGATTGCGGCGGGTCTGCATGAGCCTGGGCACGTGCATGTGCAGCGTGACCGCGCTCGGGCGATTGCCCATGTCTTGAAACAGGCGAAAGAACACGATGTGGTGCTGGTGGCCGGCAAGGGCCACGAGGATTATCAGATCATAGGTGATGACAAGCGGCCGTTCAGCGACAGTGCGCAGGTGCGCGTCTTGCTGGGAGAAGCAGCGGGATGATGACTTTGTCCGAAGTGGCCAAGGCGTTGGGTGCCGAACTGCATGGCGAGGATGTGGCGTTCACGGCGGTGAACACCGATACCCGTACCTTGCAGCAAGGGGATCTGTTTGTTGCGCTGCGCGGCGAGAATTTTGATGGCCATGCCTTTGTGGTGGAGGCCGCCGCACGCGGTGCGGTGGCGGCGCTGGTCAGCGCCCCGATCGAGACCGCTTTGCCTACCTTGCGCGTCGCGGATACCCGTTTGGCGTTAGGCCAGTTGGGTGCGGTATGGCGCACGCGCTTCGCCATTCCGCTGGTTGCGGTCACCGGCAGCAACGGCAAGACCACCACCAAGGAGATGCTTGCCGCGATACTGGGGCGGCGTGGGCCGGTGCTGGCGACCCAGGGCAATTTGAACAATGACATCGGCGTGCCGCTGACGCTGCTGCGTCTGAGCGGCGAGCACCGCTGCGCGGTAGTCGAAATGGGTGCCAATCATCCTGGCGAGATCGCCTATCTGAGCAATCTGGCACGGCCCACCGTGGCGCTGATTACCAACGCTGCCATGGCCCATATCGGAGGCTTTGGCAGTCTGGATGAGATCGCGCATACCAAGGGTGGAATCTATGCGGGCCTGGATGAAAACGGCATCGGCGTAGTGAATGCCGATGACGCCTACGCCGGGTATTGGCGCACGCTGCTGGGCGGGCGCCGCTGCGTGACGTTCGGCATGAGTAATCCAGCGGATGTCTACGCGGTAGCAGGGGGCGTGCAATGCGAAGTGGACGATACCGCAATTACAACTTCTTTTCATATGCACACGCCCGCCGGTGATGCCTCTGTGGCATTGCCTTTGATGGGCATGCACAACGTGATGAACGCCCTGGCGGCGAGCGCTGCGGCACTGGCGGCGGGCGCAACGCTTGCCGACATTAAGGCGGGACTGGAGGCGATGCGCGCGGTGAAAGGGCGCTTGCAGGTTAAAAAGGGTATCCACGGCACACGCATCATAGACGACACCTACAATGCCAACCCGCCGTCGGTGCAGGCGGCGATTGCCGTGCTGGCCACGGTTGAGGGCGAAAAGGTGCTGGTGCTGGGCGACATGGGTGAGCTGGGTGACGATGCGCCGCTGTTCCATGAGCAAGTGGGCAGGCAAGCGAGGCAGGCCGGCATAGGCCGCCTCTATGCAACAGGCGAGCTCAGTGCGGGTGCGGTACGGGAGTTTGGTGCGAACGGGCGGCACTGTGCCGGCCACGATGAATTGATTGCTGCACTGCTGTCGGATCTGGCGGCAGGGGCGACAGTGCTGGTGAAAGGGTCGCGGTTCATGCGCATGGAGCGTGTAGTTGATGCTTTGGTGGAAAAGGCGTGATTTCTTTAAAGGCCCATTAAATGCTGCTTTATTTTTTTAAATATCTGTCCCAATTCCACACCGGCTTCGGTGTGTTCCAGTACCTGACGCTGCGCGTCGTGCTTGGTGCGCTCACTGCGCTGGCGATTTCGCTGCTGGTGGGGCCGGCGATGATCCGCAAGTTGACCATGTACAAGGTAGGGCAGAGCGTGCGCGACGACGGCCCGCAGACCCATCTGACCAAGGCCGGCACGCCGACCATGGGCGGCGCGCTGATCCTGGTGGCGATTGCGCTGAGCACCCTGCTGTGGGGCGATCTGGGCAACCGCTATGTCTGGCTGGTGCTGATCGTCACTCTGCTGTTCGGTGTGATCGGCTGGGTGGATGATTACAAGAAACTGATCCTGCGCAACTCCAAGGGCCTGTCGGCACGCGCCAAGTATTTCTGGCAGTCGGTGGTGGGCTTTGGTGCTGCGGTGTTCATCTATCACTACGCGGCAACGCCGGCCGAAACCGATCTGCTGATACCGTTCCTCAAGCACGCCTCTATCGAGCTGGGGGTGGTGTTCATCCTGCTCACCTATTTTGTGATCGTCGGCACCAGTAACGCGGTTAACCTGACCGATGGCCTGGATGGTCTGGCGATCATGCCCACCGTTCTGGTGGCAGGGGCGCTCGCGGTATTTGCCTATGTCGCGGGGCATGCCAAATTTGCCCCTTACCTCAGTATTCCCTATGTCGCGGGTGTGGGTGAGGTGGCGGTGTTTTGCGGTGCAATCGTAGGGGCGGGCCTGGGCTTTTTGTGGTTCAACACCTATCCGGCGCAGGTATTCATGGGTGATGTCGGCGCCCTCGCCCTCGGTGCGGCGCTTGGCGTGGTAGCGGTGGTGGTGCGTCAGGAGCTGGTGCTGCTCGTTATGGGTGGGGTATTCGTGATGGAGGCGGTGTCGGTGATGCTGCAAGTGGGTTCATACAAGCTCACCGGGCAACGCATCTTCCGCATGGCACCGTTGCACCATCATTATGAGTTGAAGGGCTGGCCGGAACCGCGCGTCATCGTGCGCTTCTGGATTATTACCGTGATCCTGGTGCTGATTGGTTTGAGTTCTCTGAAGATACGATGAGCATGGTTGAGGCAAAACTCACTACTTTGATCGTCGGTCTGGGCAAGACCGGCCTGTCCTGTGCGCGCTTTCTCGCCGCGCGCGGGGTGCCGGTGGCGGTGACCGACAGTCGTGATTTCCCGCCGGGGTTGGCCGCCCTGGAGCAGGAGTTTCCGGGCATGGCGGTCTTTATTGGCGGTTTTGATCCCGCCGCCTTTGCCGCCGCGCAGCAATTGGTGGTGAGTCCCGGCGTGTCGCTACGTGAACCGCTGATTGTCCAGGCCATGGGGCGCGGTGTGCCGGTGCTGGGTGACGTTGAGTTGTTTGCGCGCCACGCCACAGCGCCCGTGGTGGCGATCACCGGCTCGAACGGCAAGAGCACCGTAACAACGCTGGTGGGCGAGATGGCCAAGCATGCTGGTCGCAATGTGCGCGTCGGCGGTAATCTCGGCACGCCCGCGCTCGATTTGCTTGAGGCCGCCGAACCGGATCTCTATGTTCTGGAGCTGTCCAGTTTTCAGCTTGAGACCACATCCTCGCTCAATGCCGCGGCGGCGACAGTGCTCAATATCAGTGTTGATCATATGGATCGTTATCGGGACATGGGTGAATACACCGCCGCCAAGCAGCGCATTTTTCACGGCGACGGTGTGATGGTGCTCAACATTGATGATCCGGTGGTGATGGGCATGGCACAGATGGGCAGGCGCACGGTGCGCTTTGGTCTGGGTGAACCGGAGTTTAAGGATTTCGGGATTATGCAGCGGGTGCACGGACCCTGGCTGGCGCGGGATAGCGAACCACTGATGCCGGTGGCAGAGGTGCGCATCAAGGGCATGCACAATGCCGCCAATGCCCTGGCGGCGTTGGCCTTGGGGGATGCGATGGGCTTGCCGACGGAGGCGATGCTGCAAACCCTGCGCGAATTTCCCGGCCTGCCGCACCGCAGCCAGTGGGTGGCTGAGAAGGATGGGGTGGCCTGGTACAACGATTCCAAGGGTACCAACGTCGGCGCCACCCTCGCCGCTCTGCAAGGTATGCCGGGCAAGGTGGTGCTGATTGCCGGTGGGTTAGGCAAGGGGGCGGATTTTTCACCGTTGCGTCAGGCCGCCGCAGACAAGGCGCGTGCCGTGGTGCTGATCGGGCGCGACGCGCCGCTGATCGAAGCCGCACTGGGCGGCGTGGTGCCAGTGACGCATGCGACGAGTATGGAGGATGCCGTGGCCCAGGCGCGTCGTCTGGCGCAACCGGGCGATGTCGTGCTGTTGTCGCCGGCCTGCGCCAGTTTCGACATGTTTAGAGGATACGAAGAACGTGGCGATGCGTTCACCAATGCAGTGAAGGTGACCGCATGATTGCGCGTGTCATGCAAATCTGGGCGCCGCGCGCAAAGAACGCCAGCAAGGTTGCCGGGCGGGGCGGGGTGGTGATGCCACGCCCGCGTAACGGGGCGGCGCGCCCACAGGCACTGGCGCGATCAGCGGCCGCGCTGCCATTGGGTGATCCCTGGCTGCTCGGCGCGGCACTCGTGCTGCTGGTGCTGGGGGTGGTGATGGTGAGTTCCGCCTCGCTCAATATCGCCGAGCGCCAGTTTGGCCATCCCTTTTATTACATCATCCGCCAGGTGGCGTTTGTGGTGGTGGGCGTGATTGCAGCGGTACTGGTGGCGCGTACCCGCCTGGTGTATTGGGAGAAGGCGGGCAGCACGCTGCTGCTGGTTGGCATGGTATTGCTGGCATTGGTGCTGCTGCCGGGGATAGGCAAGGTGATCAACGGCAGCCAACGCTGGGTCTCCTTGGGGTTATTTAATTTGCAGGCGTCCGAGCCGGTGAAGCTGTTTGTGGTGGTCTATATTGCCGGTTATCTGGTGCGTCACGGGGCCGAGGTGCGCAACTCGATCCTGGGTTTTATCAAACCGATGCTGCTGCTGACGCTGATTGCACTATTGCTGTTGCTGGAGCCGGATTTCGGCGCCACTGCGGTCATGTTTGCCACTGCGCTGGGTATGTTGTTCCTGGGCGGCGCGCGTCTTTTGCCGTTCGCGGCGCTGATGGCAGCGCTGGCGCTGGCGGTGGTGGGGCTGATCTTCTCGTCGCCGTACCGCATGGCGCGCCTGACGGGTTTCATGAATCCGTGGGCTGATCCGTTCGACAGCGGTTTCCAGTTGACCCAGGCGCTGATCGCCTTCGGGCGTGGCGAGTGGTTTGGCGTGGGGCTGGGCGCGAGCGTGCAGAAATTGTTCTATCTGCCCGAGGCACACACCGATTTTCTGTTTGCGGTGCTGGCGGAAGAGCTGGGTTTGGTGGGGTCGCTGGCGGTGATCGGCCTGTTTACTCTGCTTGTGGTGCGCGCTTATATCATCGGGCGGACAGCGGAAAAGGCCGGGCATAGTTTCGCGGCCTATCTCGCCTATGGACTGGGGCTGTGGATCGGCTTGCAGGCGATTATCAATATCGGCGTCAACATGGGCGTGCTGCCGACCAAGGGGCTGACGCTGCCACTGATGAGTTACGGCGGCAGCAGTATTGTGGTGATGTGCGTGGCCGTGGCGTTGCTGTTGCGTATCGCGCATGAAACCCGCGTGCCTGACCCTGCGCGCACCGCTCCCATAGTGCGTGTTGCGGGGGCCGTGACGTCATGAGCGTGCAGCGGGTTTTGATTATGGCGGGTGGCACCGGCGGACACGTTTTCCCGGCGTTGGCGGTTGCAGATGAGTTGCGTGCGCAAGGGGTTGAGGTGGTATGGATGGGCACCCGTGCCGGCCTGGAAGCCGAGGTGGTGCCGCGCGCCGGTATCGACATCGAATGGGTGTCGATCAGCGGCCTGCGCGGCAAAGGGCCGCTCAGCCTGCTGCTGGCGCCCTTCAAGCTGATGGTTGCGATGGCGCAATCGCTGGCGATAATGATGCGCCGCCGTCCGATGGCGGTGTTAGGGATGGGCGGCTTTGTCACCGGCCCCGGCGGCTTTATCACCTGGCTGTTGCGCAAGCCGCTGGTGATCCACGAGCAGAATGCCATTGCGGGAATGACCAACCGTTGGCTGGCGCGGCTGGCGAATAAGGTTTTGGAGGCATTCCCCGGCACTTTTCCGGCGCGGTGCAAGGCCATCGCCACCGGCAATCCAGTGCGCGCCACGATCACCGCGCTGCCGCTGCCGGAGCAACGCCTGGCCGGACGCAGTGGTGTGCTGCGCCTGCTGGTGGTGGGTGGCAGCCTGGGCGCGCAGATATTCAATCAAACGGTGCCCGATGCCATCAAGGCCATGGGGCCGGGGGTGCGCCCCGAGGTATGGCACCAGGCGGGAAAAAAACACATTGATGCCGCCCGTGAATCTTACCGGCAAGCGGGCGTTGCGGCACGTGTCGATCCGTTCATCGGCGATATGGCCGAGGCCTATGCCTGGGCCGATCTGGTGCTGTGCCGCGCAGGAGCATTGACGGTGTCGGAGCTGGCCTCGGCGGGCGTGGCGTCGATTCTGGTGCCTTATCCGTTCGCGGTGGATGACCACCAGACGCACAACGCGGCGTACCTGGCGGATGCGGGTGCGGCCATATTGGCGCCGCAGCCGCAGTTTACTGCGCAGTCGCTGGGTAAACTGCTTGCCGGTTTCTGCGAGGCGCCGGAACAGGGCAGGCAAAAACTTTTAGAGATGGCGCGCATCGCACGGCGTCTGGCGAAACCGGAATCCACCCGCGTAGTGGCGGCACTGTGTCTGGAGGCGGCGCGAGCATGAGACGCATTAAACGTATTCATTTTGTAGGCATCGGCGGCGCGGGCATGAGCGGCATCGCGGAGGTGCTGCACAACCTGGGCTATCAGGTATCCGGTTCGGATGTCCATGAGAACGCGGCAACGCGCCGCCTGGCAGGGCTGGGCGTATCCATCACGCTGGGGCACAGTGCGGGGTGTATCAATGGCTGCGACGTGGTGGTGACATCCACCGCCGTGCGCGCCGACAATCCCGAGGTGATCGAGGCGCAGCGTCTGCGTATCCCGGTGGTGCCGCGCGCCGAGATGCTCGCCGAACTGATGCGTTTCCGCCAAGGCATTGCAGTGGCGGGCACGCACGGCAAGACCACCACCACCAGCCTTACCGCCAGCCTGCTCGCCGAGGGCGGCCTGGATCCCACGTTCGTGATCGGCGGGCGGCTCAACAGCGCCGGCGCCAACGCGCGTCTCGGTGCGGGTCAATATCTGGTGGCCGAGGCCGACGAGAGCGACGCATCTTTTTTGTATTTACAGCCGATGATCGCCGTGGTGACCAACATCGACGCTGACCATATGGAGACCTACGGTGGCGACTTCGGGCGGCTGCGCCAGACCTTCGTCGAGTTTCTGCACCACCTGCCCTTTTATGGGCTGGCGGTGCTGTGCCTGGATGATCCGGTGGTGCGCCAGATCCTGCCACAGGTGACACGTCCGGTGATTACCTATGGCATCGGCGAGGACAGCGGCGCGGATATTTTCGCCAGCGATATTCGCCAGGAGCAGGATCGCACCTACTTCACCGTGTCGCGCCCCGGTCAGCGCGGCTGGTTGGCGGTCACTGCGAATCTGGCGGGCCGCCACAATGTGCTCAACGCCTTGGCGGCGATAGCCATCGCCCATGAGGTGGATGTTGCCGATGACGCGATTCTGCGCGCCCTGGCAGGGTTCCAGGGTGTCGGGCGGCGTCTCCAGAATTACGGCGAGATCGACACCCCTGCGGGCAACGTGCTGATGATCGACGATTACGGCCATCATCCGCGCGAGGTCGCCGCCGTGGTGCAGGCGATCCGCGCTGGCTGGCCTGAGCGCCGTCTAGTGGTGGCGTTCCAGCCGCATCGCTACACGCGCACCCGCGACTTGTTTGAAGACTTCGCCAAGGTGCTTTCAGAGGTGGACGTGCTGGCGCTGGTGGAGGTGTATCCCGCCGGTGAGGCGCCGATTGCAGGTGCCGATGGGCGCACGCTATGCCGCGCCATCCGGGCGCGCGGCCATGCCGATCCCGTGTTCGTGGAACGTGTTGCCGAACTGCCGGAAACGCTGGCCGGGCTGCTGCGCAAGGGCGACATCCTGCTCACGCTGGGTGCAGGCGACATTGGTGCCGCCGCCGCCAAGCTGCCACATCAACTTAAGGCGTTGATGGCGTGATGGCCATGCACCAGCCACCGGCCTTGCGCGGCACGCTGCTCCGTGATGAGTTCATGGCGCGCCACACCACCTGGCGCGTGGGTGGCCCGGCACGGCAGTTTTATCAGCCTGCCGACATCGACGATCTGGCGCTGTTCCTGAGCCGGTTGCCGGAGAACGAACCGCTATTCTGGGTTGGCCTGGGCAGCAATCTGCTGGTGCGTGACGGCGGCGTCACCGGCACCGTCATCATGATTGCCGGCACGCTGGGCGGATTACAGCATGACGGCGTCACGGTGCGTGCCGAGGCGGGCGTACCTTGCGCCAAGGTGGCTCGTTACTGTGCGCGCCAGGGGCTAGTGGGCATCGAGTTTTTTGCCGGGATTCCCGGCACGGTAGGCGGAGCCCTGGCGATGAACGCAGGCGCCTTCGGTGGCGAGACCTGGCCGTTGGTGGAGTCGGTGGAGACCATTGACCGCAAGGGTTTGCGCCATATACGCAAGCCGGATGAATACCAGATCGGCTATCGCAGCGTCACTGGGCCTGCGGGGGAATGGTTCATCGCGGCGCATTTCAGGCTACAGAGCGGCGACACCGAGGCCAGCCAGGCGCGCATCAAGGAATTGCTGGAGAAGCGCAACCGCACCCAGCCGACCAATCAGCCCAGTTGCGGATCGGTGTTCCGCAATCCGCCCGGCGATCATGCGGCGCGTTTGATCGAGGCCAGTGGACTGAAGGGCATGTGCATCGGCGGTGCCTGCGTGTCCACCAAGCACGCCAATTTTATTGTGAATGCCGGTAATGCCACGGCAGCGGACATCGAGACATTGATCGCGCATGTGGCAGATGTGGTGGAACGCGATCACGGCATTAGATTAATCCGGGAGGCGCACATTATCGGTGAGCGCCTCCCGTCAAAAGAGGTTTGAGTCATGACGCGCAAGACCAATAATCCAGCGGATTTCGGCAAGGTCGCGGTACTGCTGGGCGGCCGCTCCGCCGAACGCGAGGTTTCGCTGATGAGCGGCAACGCCGTGCTTGACGGGCTGCGCAGCCGTGGTGTCGATGCCCATCCCTTTGATCCCGCCGAGCGTGATCTGGCTGACCTGCGCGGCTACGACCGTGCCTTCATCATTTTGCACGGACGCTATGGCGAAGACGGCACCATCCAGGGCGCACTGGAACTGATGGATATTCCCTATACCGGCAGCGGTGTGTTGGCGAGCGCGCTGGCGATGGACAAGTGGCGCACCAAGCTGGTGTGGCAGGCCGCAGGCGTGCCCACGCCGCGCTATGTCCTGCTGGAGGAAGGCTTTGATCCCGAGGCTGTCGTGCATCAACTCGGATTGCCGATCTTCGTTAAACCGGCCACCGAAGGGTCCAGCATTGGTATCGCCAAGGTGACGCGCGCCGACCAGCTTGTCGAGGCCTGGCGCACAGCAGTGCAATACGACAGCCTGGTGCTCGCGGAACAGTTTATCGAAGGGCAAGAGGTGCAGTTCCCCGTCCTGGGTGACCGTGTGCTGCCTTCGATACGTATCGAAACACCGTGCGAGTTTTATGATTACCAGGCCAAGTATTTCCGCGACGATACGCGCTACTACTGTCCGGGCCTTCCCGCCGGGGAAGAGAGCCGCCTGCACGACATCGTGCTGCGCGCCTTCCGCGTGCTGGGGTGTCGTGGCTGGGCGCGGGTAGATCTCATCATCGACCGTCAGGGCAACCCCTATTTTCTGGAGATGAACACCTCGCCCGGCATGACCGGCCACAGCCTGGTGCCGATGGCGGCCCGTGTCGCCGGTATCGAGTTTGACGAGCTGGTATGGCAGGTGTTGGAAACAACACTGCAATCAACACAGGGAAGAGATTTTTAAGCAGATGATCAGAAAACGCCCTAAAACCAATCGACGTATCGAGCCGGTTCAAGCCGACGGCGGCTGGCGAGCGCGCATCAATGCCCGCCTCATCGCCACGGCGGCGCTGGGCGTGGCATTGTGCGGATTGGCGGCATGGGGTTGGGTGAAGCTGGATGATCCACGCACCTTGCCGATTGTGGCGGTGAAGGTTGAAGGTAAATTTCATCACCTTAGTACACAACAGTTGCAGCAGGTGGCGGTCGCGTATACGGCGGGAGGGTTTTTCAATGTCGATGTCGATGCAGTCAGGGATGCCGTGCTGCGCTTGCCGTGGGTGAATGCTGTCAGCGTGCGCCGCGTCTGGCCGGATACGCTGCAGATTGCCGTCGTGGAACATCTGCCCGTGGCGCGCTGGGGTAGCGGTGGGTTGGTCAACAGCCAGGGCGCGCTGTTCTTTCCGCCTGCGGCGAGTTATCCGGCAGAGTTGCCCGAGTTGCAGGGGCCGCAAGGCAGCGAGACTAAAGTTGCCGCGCGTTATCGGGATATCGACAAGACCTTGAAGCCACTCGCGCTGCATGTCAGCCGCGTATCGCTGGATGATCGCCGTTCCTGGCGGATCGAGTTGGATAATGGCGCCCTGCTGGTGCTGGGCCACGTTGCGGACGATGCGCGCCTGACGCGGTTCGCGCGCATCTATCCGATAGCGCTCGCGGCGCGCGCGGCGGATATCGGCGAGGTGGATCTGCGTTACACGAACGGATTTGCGGTGCGCTGGAAGAAAGTATGAAGCGGAACAGCTCAAATATAGGGTTGGTTAGCGTTTTTTTGCGTAACCCGCCAAGCATTGCGCAGCAACTCAAAAGATTTAACCAGGGGTAAAAGATTTAAATGTCCAAGAAGTCTGACAAAGATTTGATCGTAGGCCTCGATATCGGCACCTCCAAGGTGGTGGCGATTGTGTGCGAGATTACGCCGGAGGGGAAGGTCGATATCATCGGCATCGGCTCGCACCCGTCACGCGGCCTGAAGAAGGGCGTAGTGGTGAATATCGAGTCCACCGTGCAATCCATCCAGCGCGCCGTGGAAGAGGCCGAGCTGATGGCGGGCTGCCAGATTCACTCCGTCTATGCGGGCATCGCGGGCAGCCACATCCGCAGCCTCAATTCGCATGGCATCGTGGCGATTCGCGACCAGGAAGTCACCTCCGCCGATGTCGATCGCGTTATCGACGCCGCGCGCGCGGTGGCGATTCCTGCCGACCAGAAGATCCTACATATCCTGCCACAGGAATTTATTATCGATCACCAGGAGGGCATCCGCGAGCCCATCGGCATGTCGGGCGTACGCCTTGAGGCCAAGGTACACATCGTTACCGGCGCGGTGAGCGCGGCGCAGAATATCGAGAAATGCGTGCGGCGCTGCGGCCTGGAAGTGGACGACGTCATCCTTGAGCAGCTCGCCTCCAGCTACGCGGTATTGACCGAAGATGAAAAAGAGCTGGGCGTGTGCCTGGTCGATATTGGCGGCGGCACCACGGACATTGCCATATTTACCGACGGCGCGATTCGCCATACGGCGGTGATACCCATCGCCGGTGATCAGGTGACCAATGATATTGCCGTGGCGCTGCGCACGCCCACGCAGTTTGCCGAGGACATCAAGATCAAATACGGTTGCGCGCTGCGACAACTGGCCAGCGTCAATGAAACCATCGAAGTGCCCGGCGTCGGCGAGCGCCCGTCGCGCCGTCTGGCGCGCCAGACCCTGGCCGAGGTGATTGAGCCGCGCTATGAAGAGTTATTGAGTCTGGTTCAGGCCGAACTGCGCCGTAGCGGGTTTGAAGGCCTGATTGCCGCCGGCATCGTGCTGACCGGCGGCACGTCCAAGATGGAAGGCGTGGTCGAACTCGCCGAGGAAATCTTCCACATGCCGGTACGCCTGGGTGTTCCGCAGAATGTCGTGGGGCTGGTGGATGTGGTGCGCAACCCGATTCATGCCACAGGTGTCGGACTGTTGCTGTTTGGTTGCCAGCAGCGTCATGGGCGTGGCGGGGAGGCAAAGGTGAAAGAGGGCGTCAAGAACATGTGGGAAAGGATGAGGGGCTGGTTTCAGGGGAGTTTTTAGTTTCAACGATGTAGTCACAGAGCTTGCGGTGTCTCTGTGGTGAACGGTTCAATGGCAGGTTATTTTAGGAGATAAAATCATGTTTGAATTAATGGATGCATACAGTCAAAACGCAGTAATCAAGGTTATTGGTGTGGGCGGCGGCGGCGGCAATGCTGTTGAGCATATGGTGGTGGCAAGCATCGACGGCGTCGATTTCATCTGCGCCAACACCGACGCGCAGGCACTGAAAAACTCCTCGGCGCGTACCGTGCTGCAACTGGGCGGCAGCATGACCAAAGGGCTGGGCGCGGGCGCCAATCCCGATGTCGGCAGACAGGCGGCGCTGGAAGACCGTGACCGCATCATGGAGCTGATCGAAGGGACCGACATGCTGTTTATCACCGCCGGCATGGGCGGCGGCACCGGCACCGGCGCTGCGCCTATCGTGGCGCAGATCGCAAAGGAAATGGGTATCCTGACCGTGGCGGTGGTGACCAAGCCGTTCCCCTTCGAAGGCGCCAAGCGCATGAAAGTGGCGCAAGCCGGCATCAAGGAGCTGGCGCAACATGTCGACTCGTTGATCACCATCCCCAACGAAAAACTGCTCTCCGTGCTGGGCAAGGGCGTATCCCTGCTTGATGCCTTCAAGTCGGCGAACAACGTCCTGCTGGGTGCAGTGCAAGGCATAGCAGAGCTGATTACCCGTCCCGGCCTGATCAACGTCGACTTTGCCGACGTGCGCACCGTGATGTCCGAGATGGGCATGGGTATGATGGGTTCGGGTTCCGCCAGCGGCGATGATCGCGCAAGACGCGCTGCCGAGGCCGCCGTCGCCAGCCCGCTGCTGGAAGACATCAATCTGTCCGGCGCGCGCGGCATTCTGGTGAACGTCACTGCGGGTCTGGACATGTCCATTGGTGAGTTTGAAGAGGTTGGCAATATCATCAAAGAGTTCGCTTCGGAGAACGCCACCGTGGTGGTGGGTACGGTCATCGATCCTGATATGGTCGCCGGCGAACTGCGCGTCACCGTGGTTGCCACCGGGCTGGGCGGACGTGAGGAGATTACCGAGAAACCCGTCAAGCTGGTTTACCAGAGCGTCGCCGGGCTGAGCGCAGGGCACAGCAGTGCGCAGAGCGGCTATGCGAGCGACCAACACGCTGGATTTGGCATGGGCGACATTGATTACGGCAAGCTGGACCGCCCGACAGTGATGCGCAACCAGGCCGTGGCCGGGCGTCATGCACAGGCGATCAGCCTGGATTCCAATCTGGACTACCTGGATATCCCCGCGTTTCTGCGCCGGCAGGCGGATTGACAGGTTGCGCTGGCCGGTACTCCGGCCAGTTGACAGGGTTGTTTTTACTAGGCAGGGCTTCTTGCGCTGTGATAACATGAGGCCAAAGAAGGTTTGCGGTGCTCCTCTGTAATGGCGGGGCAGGGTGGACTATCGTGTATGGATATCGTGGTATTGTTAGCATGATCAAGCAGCGCACATTAAAGAACGTCATCAGGGCGACAGGTGTTGGTTTGCACACGGGTGAGAAGGTCTACCTGACACTCCGGCCTGCCGCCGCCGATGCGGGCATCGTGTTTCGCCGCGTGGATCTTGATCCGCCTGTGGAGATCCATGCGTCCCCGGACAACGTCGGTGATACCCGTTTGTCAACGACATTGGGCAGCGGTGTCGCGTCAGTCTCCACCGTGGAACATCTGTTGTCGGCGCTGGCGGGTCTGGGTATCGACAATGCCTATATCGACATCAGCGCGCCTGAGGTGCCCATCATGGATGGCAGCGCCGGCCCCTTCGTGTTCCTCATCCAGTCGGCTGGAGTGGTGGAGCAGAATGCGCCCAAGCGCTTCATTCGCATCAAAGAGTCCGTGCTTGTCCAGGATGGCGACAAATGGGCCCGATTCGATCCTTTTGATGGCTTCAAGGTTTCGTTCAGCATTGACTTCGATCACCCGGCCTTCAAGGGGCGCCCCCAGGAAGTGATTGTAGACTTTTCCACGACCTCGTTTGTCAAGGAAGTCAGCCGTGCCCGCACCTTCGGTTTTATGCGCGACATAGAGATGCTGCGCAAAAACAAACTGGCATTGGGTGGCAGCCCCGATAATGCGATTGTCGTGGACGACTACCGCATCCTCAACGAAGATGGCCTGCGCTACGAGGACGAATTCGTCAAACACAAGGTGCTGGACGCCGTAGGTGACCTCTACCTGTTGGGGCACAGCCTGATCGGCGCGTTCAGCGGCTACAAGTCGGGGCACCAGTTGAATAATCGTCTGTTGCGCGCGCTGATGGCCAACGAGAACGCCTGGGAGCTGGTGACTTTTGAAGAAGACAACAAGTCAGCCCCCGTATCGTTCCTGCAGCCGGTAACGGCGGGTTGAGCATTTGATTTAACTGTGTTTTCCATGCCGCGCCAGACGGTGCAGTGCGGCCTGGAGTTTGGGGTGGGTGATGCCATCGGCCATGCTGTCAAGCAGGTTGGCGGTGTCCTCTGACATGTGCGCGCGCCTTGGTTTTTCTGGCGGGGCAGCGGCCATGCTGGCAGGCCTGACCTTGATGTCGATGCCCCGCAGGTGCTGCAGGGCCGGTTGTTTTTGCAGTTGTGCAAGCATGACGGGCACGCTATAACGCAGCTTCAGCGCCCAGGCGGATGAATCGGCATGCAATACCAGCGTATCACCCCGGATGTTTGCCACCTGACAGTGCTGGTTTAGAGGCGGCGGAAGCTGGCTACGCAAGGCATGGTTCAACTGCTCCAGCCGCTTGGCGCGGGCAAGCAGCGGCTGGAGTGTGTCATGGCTTCCCGCCAGCAGACCGGCTGCGCGTTTAGGTGTCTTGATTAACATGTTTATGATGGCGATGTAGACGAAAACATAACATAGACTGGGAGCCTGTATACTAGGAGTCTGTCGGACTTAGGTCGAATCTGCTGTAAAATTGGGAGAGCGGTCCATTTTTCCGCTATTTTTCGTCGAATAGTGCCAGCTATTTTCCTCAAAATAGCGGAAAACTGTCCTCACTCTCCCACTTTTTCGCTACGATCCCCTAAGTCCGACAGACTCCTAGCTCCTTTCCCCATCCTCCGATTCCTGAATTGATTATCCCATGGTCACAAAATTCCTGAGCAAAATTTTTGGCAGCCGCAATGAGCGGCTCGTAAAAGCCATGCAAAGCACCGTGGTGCGCATCAACGCGCTGGAGCCTCAGTATACTGCCCTGTCCGACGAAGCATTACGCGCCAAGACTGATGAATTCCGGCAGCGGCTTGCCAAGGGCGAGGCCCTGGATGTCTTGTTGCCGGAGGCCTTTGCCACGGTGCGCGAGGCGGGCAAGCGCGTCATGAACATGCGCCATTTCGATGTTCAATTAGTCGGCGGCATGACGCTGCACGATGGCAAAATTGCCGAGATGCGCACCGGTGAGGGTAAAACCCTGGTCGGGACACTGCCCGTCTACCTGAATGCCCTGGCTGGCAAGGGCGTGCATGTGGTGACGGTCAATGATTACCTGGCGCGCCGCGACTCCGCCTGGATGGGCAGGCTCTATGGCTTCCTGGGGCTGACTACGGGCGTGATTCTCTCCGGGCAGGATTCCGCCACCAAGCGCGCGGCATATGCGGCGGATATCACCTACGGCACCAATAACGAGTTCGGTTTTGACTATCTGCGCGACAACATGGCGTTCAGTCCCGCCGACCGCGTGCAGCGTCCCCTGCATTATGCGGTGATCGACGAGGTCGATTCGATCCTGATCGACGAGGCGCGCACACCGTTGATCATCTCCGGCCCTGCCGAAGACAGCTCGGACATGTACAAAAAGATTAACGTACTTATCCCCAAGCTGACCAAGCAGGACGTAGAGGAAGGGCCGGGCGACTATTCCGTGGACGAAAAGGCGCGGCAGGTCTATCTCACCGAGGAAGGCCACGCGCGGGCCGAGGAGTTGTTACTGAATGCCGGACTGTTGGAGGAAGGCGAGAGTCTCTACGATGCCGCCAACATCAGCCTGATGCATCACCTGAATGCGGCCTTGCGCGCGCATGTGCTCTACCACCGCGATGTCGAATATATCGTGCGGGACGGCGAAGTGATCATCGTCGACGAATTCACGGGCCGCATCATGCCGGGGCGCCGCTGGTCTGATGGATTGCATCAGGCGGTAGAAGCGAAGGAAGGCGTGTCGATCCAGAACGAGAATCAGACGCTGGCGTCGATCACCTTCCAGAACTATTTCCGGCTTTACAACAAACTGGCGGGCATGACCGGCACGGCGGATACCGAGGCCTATGAATTCCAGCAGATCTATGGGCTGGAGGTGGTGGTCATCCCCACCAATCGGCCGATGATCCGTAAGGATCACGGCGATCTGATTTATCTTACCGCCAAGGAAAAGTTTACCGCGATCATTGAGGATATCAAAGGATGCCGGGAGCGTGGCCAGCCGGTGCTGGTGGGCACGGCCTCAATTGAAGCATCCGAGCTTCTGTCGCGTCTGCTCACCGAGCAAAAGATCAAGCATGAGGTGCTCAACGCCAAGCAGCATGATCGTGAGGCGGAGATCATAGCCCAGGCCGGGCGCCCGGCTGCTGTGACCATTGCCACCAATATGGCGGGTCGTGGTACCGACATCGTGCTGGGCGGCAGCCTGGAGGCGGAGATTGCTGCACTGAAAGAGCCGGATGAACAGGCTGTGCAGCGGCTGCGCGATGAATGGCAGAAGCGCCATGATCAGGTGCTGGCGCTGGGCGGTTTGCACATCATCGGCACCGAGCGCCACGAGTCGCGGCGCATCGACAACCAGTTGCGCGGCCGCTCGGGACGCCAGGGCGATGCCGGTTCGACGCGGTTTTACCTGTCGCTGGAAGACAATCTGATGCGCATTTTTGCCTCTGATCGCGTATCCGCAATCATGCAGAAACTGGGTATGCAGGAAGGCGAAGCGATTGAGCATCCCTGGGTCAGCAAGGCCATTGAAAACGCCCAGCGCAAGGTGGAAGGGCACAACTTCGATATCCGCAAGCAATTGCTGGAATACGATGATGTCGCCAACGATCAGCGTAAGGTGATTTATGAGCAGCGCAACCACCTGATGGAGTCGGAGGATGTCTCCGAAACTATCGCTGCGATACGCACTGATGTGATGGAAGCATTGATTAGCCAGCACATACCGCCGCACAGCCTTGACGAGCAGTGGGATATCCCCGGCTTGCAAGAGGCGCTGGAGGCGGAGTTCAGTCTGCGCCTTGATATCGTGGGATGGCTGCATGCCGACGAAAACCTGCACGAAGAGACGTTGCGCGAGCGCATCCGCGGTGAGGTGGAAAAGGCCTATGCCGCCAAGGAAGCCGAGGCGGGCAGCCCGGTGATGCGCCACTTCGAGAAGGCGGTGATGCTGCAAGTGCTGGATACCCACTGGAAGGATCACCTGGCGGCGATGGACCACCTGCGCCAGGGCATCCATCTGCGCGGCTATGCCCAGAAAAATCCCAAGCAGGAGTACAAGCGCGAAGCCTTCGAGATGTTTGGCATGATGCTGGGCAACATCAAGCGCGAGGTGATCAGCATCCTCTGCAGGGTGCAGATACGCGCCGAGGAAGATGTGCAGGCCGTCGAAGAGCAGCGCCGTTCACATGTCCCCATGCATTTTGAGCATGCGCAGGTGAGCGCCATGGCTGTGGATGGGGCAGACGAAGTCGCGATAGGTGAGGAGCAGCACACCCCTGTCGTGCGCGAAGGCCGTAAGGTCGGTCGTAACGAACCTTGCCCGTGCGGTTCGGGTCAGAAGTATAAAAATTGTCATGGGAAGCTGGCCTGAGTCGTTCCGAGCTGTTTCCGTAGGAGGAGTATTTTTAGGTTCATTTTTTGCCTATTAAATCTGGATGCTTCAGAAAACGGTTTTATTACCGATAATTAAGTATCGCTTTTTGGCGCCACCAAAAAAGGAACAGAGAAAATGCTTGACGGAACCCTGGCTTCTGGTTCTAAATGTCATTCAGGGTGCCGCGTGATGTTTTGTTGGTGGTAGAGCGAGTAGAATCGTAAAGACTGGCAAAATAGATTAGGAGGACTTTTATGACGACTGAATCACTGAGTGATTTAATGTTGGAGGTTCTTCGGACTGGACAGCGAAAAAAGTTGACCGAGGAAGCAAAGCAAAATTTTTATCTTGACTTCTATGAGCGCGTCTCCCCTAAGATAGAGGAAATTCGCGCCAAGCAGAGGCAGGCCTACGAGGAAAACAAGGGATTGACGCTGAGGTAATTAAATTCTCTCCAAACAAAGCCACTATGCGCGCCATGCGCATAGTGGCTTTGTTCTATTCGGAATTGCAAGCGCATTATGTCTGAACGGCTTCAGATTTACCAAATAACCACGCTCGAAGAAATGCTTAAGAATGTGCGCGGTAAACTTATCGAGCACGCTCCTTTAGCCAAGCCACCGCGGTTCAATCCTCTGATCAATGTGCTTAACCAAGTGATTGCTCATGGCTGTAAAGTCGTTATTAAACAATATCCAGTGCAAGACCCGGATTTTTTTGCCGAATATAATGCGTATTATTCAAGAATCTTTGCCAATGTAGATAAATATTGCGAAAGGTTACATTTTTTTAGTCTTCCATTGACCGACCAAAATGAAACTGCATTAGATTATATTGACAGAATTGCTTCGATACCAAATTCATATATTGGTTTTTCTACGATTCGCCCCGTCCGATCAAGCCCTATAGGGGCAACCATACTGAGGCCCCCAAAGGGTAGTCATTTTGTTTTGTGTCGGGATGTGTTTCCTGTTCACTTGGCGGGTCAAACTTTTTCCGTGACTGGTACGCCGTTTATGCAGCAAGATAATGCTGTTGGGGCTTGTGCCCAGACATCAATTTGGATGGCACTTAGGACGCTAAGGAAGAAAGAAGGCAATTCTGCTTTTGATCCTGCTCAGATAACCAATGCGGCAACGCGATTCCTTATCGGGGGGCGGACATTGCCAAACCGCGAAGGGTTACAGATCAATCAAATGATAGAGGCTATTAGGAACGCGGGCTACTCCACTCATGTTTGCACTTTTCGTTCATCAGGGGAGGTTATGTCGAATCCGTTGTTGCAATCCGTGAAGCGCACACTTTACACCTATGTAGAATCAGAGATTCCAGTAATTCTTGCCTTGTATCCTGAGTCTGGAGATGGTCATGCTGTTGTATTGATAGGGCATGGTTGGGACGCAAACATAATAAATCGTGTCGATGTTGACATTCCTTTGTCAGCCAATAACGCCACCCAAGTGTGTCATGCTGTCAGTTGGGTTAATCATTTTGGGTCTTCGTGAAATCGAGTGGGTGAAATTTAACATGAAAACCTCCACAAGCCTTGTGGCATCAGGCAAAATGCATCCTGAACCTGTTGCAGAAAATGGGAGGTTTTTTCAATGGCTATTTCACGCAAACCCAAACGGATT
>JACPOZ010000042.1 GCA_016191235.1 Gammaproteobacteria bacterium | reverse complement strand
GTAGACATAAGCCAGGTTTTGGATGTTGCTACCGGTGGCGATGCTCTTGATGCGGCCCAGGGGGTCGAAGCTGCGTGTTGTGGCGAGGCCGTTGCCCAGCGCTTCCTGGGTGATGCGGCCTTCGGCGTCCACGCCGGTGGCTTTCCAGTAGACCGTGCCGCCGCTGGCGGCATTTTTGACCTCGCTGAGGTAGCCGGTGGCGGTGTAGCTGTTGTAGACGGTGAGGCGTTGGACTTCGCAAGCTCAGCGCCAACCCACCAACCCACCTTACCCATTTAATAGGGTGCGGCGCCCGCGCACATCATAGACCATGAAGGTCTCGCGGCCAGCCGGGTCTTTGATATACTGGGGATCTCGCAGCAAACCATGCATCAACGCTGGAGAAACAGATCGAGCAGATCAGCCAACTACCATGGGCCAAGCAGAAGTTTGTAATGGAGATGCTGGATACCGTGATTCAACAAGCTTCATGAGGAGAGATCATCATGCAGACAGTTAAACAGATCATCCAGGACGTCGTCGATCACCTGCCCGAGCAGGCCACGTTTGACGATGCTATGTACGCCCTCTATGTGCGCCAGAAGCTGGAGCGTTCGCTCCAGGCGGCTGAAGAGGGCAAGATCACCTCGCAGGAGGAGATGGAAAAGCGATACTTGAACCATGCGCGTTGAGTGGTCTGATTTCGCGCGCGACGATGTCGATGACATCGTGCATTACATCAGCCGCGACTCGGCGTTTTATGCTCAGCGTTTCGGTGAAAAGGTCGTGCTCGCTACCCGGCGGCTCGGGGACTTCTCGGAAAGCGGGCGCATGATTCCAGAGGCCGAGGACAAAACTCTGCGGGAAATTATCGTGCAAGGCTATCGCGTGATGTACCGTCTGGAGCCGAACCGCGTATTGATCCTCGCCGTCATGCACGGCAGCCGCGATGTCGCGGGGCGGGAGAAGAAGCCGTGGGAGGATGGATAGAAGTGCGGTGGATGGGTAAAGCGTAAGGAATTGATCGAATGGATGATCATCAAGTATGAATCGTGGCGCCGGAACAAGGCCGCCGTTTAACGCACAGAGGTAAGCTATGGAACAGATCGTTAATTTACATATTGAACACTTGCCGGAAGGCGTCTACCTGGCGACATCCGATGACATTCCGGGCTTGGTGGCTCAAGGGCGCACCGTGACCGAGACCTTGGAAATCGCCCGCGATGTGGCCAAGAAACTTCTGGAAGCGCAAGCCGAGCGCCAAGGCGCCGTCCACCTCAAAAAAACCGAGGACTCTTTCGATTACCCGCTGGTGGTGAGCGGCTAATGGGACGACTGGCAGGCTTTCGTTACCGCGAGATCGTCAAGCGGTTAAAACAGTTGGGGTTTGAGTTCGACCGCCAGGCGGCGGGTAGCCATGAAATCTGGTTCAACCCACACACCAACTGCTACACGACCATTCCCAATCATCCCGGCGATATGCCGGAAGGGACGCTCCGGGCCATTCTCAAGCAGGCGGGGGTTGAGACGGAGGAGTTTTTGAGCAAGTAGCCCGGATGAAGCAGAGCGCAATCCGGGGAACAACCACCCAACATCAGCATCCCATCCAATAGCCGTATTGCCCCGACGCGGGGTTCCCCGGATTGTCATCCGGGCTACCTCGCTCCCGCAGTATTGGCTCGGCGATAGTGCGACATAACGATATCATTGCATCATGGGTTAAGGTTTATTTTGCGCGTGGGCTTTTTCCAGCGTGTCGGATAGTCGGCATCGCCCGTGGGCAAGGCCCACACGCAATGCAGATGTTCAGGCAACACCACCATGGCAATAAGATCAAAGGGGTGTTCACGTTTTACGTCCGACACCGCGCGCCGCAATAAATCAATGTTGTCCGTCAACAAACGGCCCGACCGTTCCGCCAAGGCGACAGTGAAAAAATAGTTTCCGCCGGGGATGAAGTTGCGCCGGTAGTCAGTCATTGGAGCATCGCAAGTTGCAATTTTTCAGCGTGTCTTTTTGTCATTATTCGATGATACGCGCCTTCATGGGCGCACGGCTACGCTATGCTCCACCCATCCTACCGCGCTACCTCGCTCCCGCAGTATTGGCGCGGCGATAGTGCGACATAACGACATCATTGCATCATGGGTTAAGGTTTATTTTACGCGTGGGCACAAAAAACGTGCCCACCCTACCGGGCTACCGCGCTAGCCGCATCCCCTTCGTAGTAATGGCGGTACATTGCCGAAATACCTCAGTATCCCAATCCATGCTTTCCGTGCAAAACCGGCTTAGTGCATGGGTTGCCCTTTCAACTTCTCGCCCCTCGGTCGCTGCCAATAAGGCATCTCTATAGGCCCTGAGATTGTTCATCAGATACCATTCAAGACTGTCCTTTTGCGGTTTCTCAAGTTCAAGCTTGGCTATCAGGGCATCAATAGACTCAATCACGCTCTGCTTATCCATAGTCAGTTCCCACTCCTCGGCAAGAATACTTCTCGGAACTGGTAGTTACTAAGTGGGCCAGTTAGGAATGTTTGGTTCGCACCTCCCGTCAAGCCGGGACTAAATGCAGACTGGTGCGCCACTCGGCCGGTAAACAAAACGCTGCCTTCTGGGATGTAGACCTCGCCCAGCCTTGTTGCCGAGTTTTGTGGTAAGGCGAATCTCTGAATTCTGTCAGTCTGACTTGCAAAGAAATCAGGTGATGTATAGCGACCTTCCAGCCTTGCAAGTGAATCGTCGAAAAACCTGTTTTCGATACGTCCTGTTACGACGCGCTCGACGCGGAAGGTTTCAAGTTCAAATGAACGAATGATTTCGTTTCGTTTGTAAGCAGGAAGGCCGGCTTCACGAAGAATATTCCGCGCTTCCAGAATATTAGCTGCGGCTTCGGAACGTGCTGCTGTATTCGCAACACCACTAGCAAATGTTCCCGCCCTAATCGGCATCAGGAGCCAAAGCTCCGGCGTCAAACGCTCTATCGGTCTATCAAATTGCGGCCCACAGCATCCAATTGATACGCGATTAACGTTTGATCCCGTAAAGAAGTCGATTATCGATGCAGCTACGCTGAAACTTGCCTGTGGTGTGGCGCAAGTACCTCGTTGTGCACAGTTGGAAACATATCCGGTTTCCTTGCCGGAAAGATCAACCAATGAGGTTGGATTGCCCTCCGCATACCCATAAAGATTCAATCCCCCCTCAAACCCTATCGGATCCGCCTGGAGGAAGCGACCAATAGCCGGATCATACACCCGCGCATTCATGTGAATCAAACCCAGCCCATCGAGGTGTTCGTGGCCGGTGTAGCCGTGGTGGGTGGTTGCGCCTGTGATGGGCGCGGTGGCGTCGAGCCAGTTGCTCTGGCGGCGCTTGCCCCAGGCGTCGTAGCTGAGGCGTTCTGCTAACGCGCCGGTTTCGTTGGTGATGGCGTCGACCGAGCCAAGGTGGTCTTTGTGCAGGTATCTTGTGCTGCTGGTATTGTCGCTACGCGTGGTGTAAAGGGCGATGGGGGTGTTGCCG